>JAYTAJ010000514.1:0-3977 GCA_043737575.1 Myxococcales bacterium
TCGACTCGTCGCGGGTGCCGAACCGCTGGAGCTGGCCGACCAGGTTGCCGCCCATCTGCGCGCACGCGGTGAGGCTCGCGGCCAGCTCGGCGTCGCCGCGACCCGCGAGCTTCACGCCGACCAGCTCGATCGCGAGCAGCAGGTTGTTGAAGTCGTGGGCCAGGCCCTTCGCGAGGTCGGTCAACATGTCGAGCTTCTCGGCGGCGATCAGCTTGCCGGTCCGGACCCGCAGCTCGCGCTCGGCGGCGAGGCGATCGGCCTGCTCGAGCAGCATCGACAACAGATCGCCGGACGAGGTCGCGAACGACAGCTCATCGGGCGTCCAGGTCCGCGGCGTGCCGACGTGCTCGTGGCAGATCACGCCGATCAGCTCGCCGACCCGGAACACCGGCACGTCGAGCAGCGAGGTGATGCCGAGCGGCTCGAGGTAGCGCTCGCGCAGCTCGGCGGTGTCGGGATCGGTCTGCGCCAGGTTGGCGGCGACGACGCGGCGCCCGGCCAGCGCCTCCCAGTAGCGCGGGTAGCGCGACGCGGTGAGGGTGTCGCCCGCGCTCCACTCGCCGGTCGACAGCGCGTAGCCGAGCTCGACCTGCATCGCGGCGCGGTCGGGCGTGAAGCGCCAGAACCCGACGCGCTCGACCTTCAGCGTGCGCGCGCACAGCCGCAGCGCGGTCTGCAGCGCGATGCCGTGGCCGGCGTCGATGCCGACCCGCAGCCGCGCGAGCTCGAGGCGCGCGGTCTCGAAGGCGACCCGTCTCGGATCTCGTTCCCCCATGGCGCGACGGTACCACCGCGGCGGATCGGCGGTCAGCTACGGCGGCGACGCAGGCGGCGGGCGCGGGCGGTGAGCGGCGACAGCTCGGCGATGCCGAGGACGGCGGCGGCGCCGACATAGACCAGCGCCCCGACCGCGACCGGCCCGACGACGGTGACGATGCGGACGCCGAGGCCGTCGTGGCCGAACAGCCGATCGAGCCCGCGCGCCGCGCCCCACGCCGCGGCGCCCATCACCAGCGCCGCGGCCACCACCCGGGCGATGTGGTCGGCGAGCTCGCGGTGCGGCAAGGCCGAGATGCTGCGATGAAACGCCAGGTAGAGGATCGCCGAGTTGGTGACGGCGGCGAGCGCGGTGCCGAGCGCGAGCGCCTGGTAGCCGAACCGATCGTGGAGGAGCGCGTTGGCGATCAGGTTGCCGGCGACCGCGGTGACCGACGCGATCACCGCGAGCCGGGTACGGCCGACAGCGTAGAACGCGGGCGCCAGCACCTTGACCGCGGCGTAGGCGGGCATCCCGATCGCGTAGCACTCGAGCGCGGTCGCGGTCTCGGCGGTGTCGCGGGGGTGGAACCGGCCGTGCTGGTAGATGAGGCGGATGATCTCGCCGTCGAGGGCGACCAGGCCGACCATCGCCGGGATGCACAGGAACATCACCAGGCGCAGGCCCTCGATCAGGTGACGACCGAGCGCGGCGCGATCGTTGACCGCGGCGGCGTCGGCGTAGCGGGTGGTCGACACCGTCGCGATCGCGACGCCGAACACGCCGATCGGCAGCTGCAGGAAGCGGAACGCGTACGACAGCCACGACACCGCGCCCGGCTCCGACGACGCGAACGCAGTGTTGATGAAGACGTTCAACTGGACCGCGGCGGCGGCGAGCACCGCGGGCAGCATCACGACGACGACGCGGCGCACCGCGGGATCGCGCAGCCGCAGATCGAGCGCGAGCCGCGGTCGGTAGCCGAGCCGCCACAGCGACGGCAGCTGGATCGCGAGCTGGGCGCAGCCCGCGAGGATCGTGCCGCTCGCCCAGCCGACCGCGACGTCGTGGGCGCCGAAGCCGGCGAGGTGGAGGCCGATGCCGACGCCGATCGCGACGACGTTGAACATCGCGGGCGCGAGGGCGGGCGCGGCGAAGTGATCCTGCGCCTGCTGCATGCCCATCGCCACCGCCGACAGGCTGGCGAGGACCAGGAACGGCAGCATGATCCGGGTCAGCTCGGTGGTGAGCTCGAGCTTGCCGGGCACCGCGGCGTAGTCGCCGACCAGGGCCTCGACCAGCTCGGGCGCGAACAGGATCGCGACCGCGACGCCGAGGCCGATCACGACGACGAGGTTGCCGGCGACGCGGTTGGCGAGGCGGTACGCGGCGGCGGCGCCGTGGTGGGTGTGCTCGGCGCGAAACGTCGGCACGAACGCCTGCGACAGCGCGCCCTCGGCGAGCAGATCGCGCAGCAGGTTGGGCACGCGGAACGCCGCGATGTACGCGTCGGCCAGGCTCGACGCGCCGAGCAGGGCGGCGAAGATCTGCTCGCGCACCAGGCCGAGCAGCCGCGACAGGAGCGTCGCCAAGGACACCAGCCCGGCGACGCGTCCGAGGCGGCGCTCGCTCAAGGCGTGCCTCGGCGCCGCGCCAGCGCGCCGAGCGGACCGCGCAGCACCCGCGGCGCCTGGTGGCGGAGCTGGACCAGCGCGCGCACCGAGCGGGGATCGTCGTCGGCGGCGAGGCAGCGGGCGGCGTCGAGGAGCGCGCCCGGCCGATCGACCTCGGCGATCACCGCGGCGCGCAGCGCGGCGAGGCCGTCGGCACCGAGCGCGGCGACCGCGACCGCGGCGTCGGCGGCGCACAAGGCCTGGGCCGCGACCAGGCGGACCCGCGGATCGGGATCGTGGATCACCCGATCGACCAGCGGCGCGTGGGCGCTGGGCGGCGCCGGGATGTCGAGGCGCTCGAGGGCGGCGAGGCGGACCTCGGGATCGGGATCGCCGACGTAGGCGGCGAGGGCGACGAAGCGATCGGGCGCGGTGTCGGCGGTGGCGGCCCGGGCCGCGGTCAGATCGAGGGCGATCTCGACCGCGAGGGCGCGGACGTCGGACCAGCGATCGCGGCGGCCGGCCAGCGCGGTCCAGGCCGCGGCCGCGGCCTCGAGGGCGTCGTCATCGAGATCGTCGGCGATCGCGCGGTCGCCGTCGGTGGCCTGGGCGATCGTGTAGGCGGCGCGGGCGGCGGGCGCGGCGATCGAACGATCCCAGTGGCCGGCGAGGCGCGCCAGCGCGGGCAAGAGCGCGATCGCGTCGCGGCTGGCCGGGGCCGCGGTGATCGCGGTGAGGACCTCGACCCGATCGTCGCTGGCGAGGCCGCGCTCGATCGCGTCGAGGGGCGCGTCGCCGGCCCAGCGCCGCAGCTCGGCGAGGTCGCCAGCCTCGTAGCGCGCGCGCGGCTCGATCGCGGCGGCGGTGGCGAGGCCGGTCGCCGCCAGCGCGATCACGAGCGCGGAGAGCGAGCGCACGCGCTGTGAGTACGTCGCCCGCGCGACGGTCGCGAATGATCTCGGCGCGAAAAGCACCGACAAAAATTGACAGGTGATAGTGCGTTCAGTACGGTCATTCCGTTCAGTATGCGCAAGGAGCCGAGATGCCCGACCACCTGACCGATCGTCAGCAACAGATCCTCAATTTCATTGCTGATTCGATCAACGGCCGGGGCTTTCCTCCGACCCTGCGCGAGATCGGCGAGCACTTCGGGATCAAGTCGACCAACGGCGTCAACGACCACCTGAAGGCGCTGGAGAAGAAGGGCTTCCTGCGGCGCGAGGACCTGAAGTCGCGCGCGATGCGGCCGGTCGCCATGGCGAACGTGGTGTCGCTCGCCGAGCGCCGCCGCGGCGTCGGCAACGTCCGCGCGATCGGCGATGAGGAAGATCCGGAGATGTGCGAGATCCCGATCCTCGGCAAGGTCGCCGCGGGTCAGCCGATCCTCGCCGTCGAGAACGCCACCGACTCGGTGCGCGTCGACCGGGTGCTGATCGGCGGCCACCGCGAGGTCTTCGGCCTGCGGATCGTCGGCGAGTCGATGATCGACGACGGGATCTTCGACGGCGACTACGTCTTCGTGAAGAAGACGCCGAGCGCCAACACCGGCGACATCGTGGTCGCGATGATCGACGGCGAGGCGACCGTGAAGCGCTACTACCCCGAGG
>JAYTAJ010000515.1:0-3976 GCA_043737575.1 Myxococcales bacterium
GCGTGCGCTGGCGCGCGAGGGGTGTCCGACGGCGGCGGCGCGGACGTGGTTGCTCGGCGGCGGGTGGCGCCGCGGTGGTGGAGCCATCGCGATCGACGAGGTTCCTGGACCTGCGCCGTGACGTCGCGGACGTGACGACCCGTCGACGCCGCGGATCGCCATCAATTCTGGTGTTGACCAACCCGGTCAGGGAAAGATGCCGCGCTCCTTGTAGCTGGTGCGCAGCCGCTCGAGGCCGATCGCGTAGCTCGCGGTACGCCAGTCGGTCTTCTTGGCCGCGACGTAGCCGCGGACCTGGCTCCAGGTCTGCTTCATCCGCTTCTCGAGGCGGGCCAGCACGTCGGCGTGATCCCACTGCTCGCTGCGCTTGTTCTGCAGCCACTCGTAGTAGCTGACGATCACGCCGCCCGAGTTGCAGAGGATGTCGGGGATGACGTCGACGCCGCGCGCCAGCAGGTGGTCCTCGGCTTCGGGGTAGGTCGGGCCGTTGGCGCCCTCGACGACGACCTTGGCCTTGAGCATCTTGGCCTCGGCGAGGCCGAGCTCGAGCTCGAGCGCGGCGGGCACGAAGATGTCGCACTCGAGCGCGAAGAACTCGTCGCGCGAGATCTTGGCGGCGCCGCGGTAGCCGGCGACGGTCTGGTTCTTGGCGACGTGCTCGCCGAGCTTGTGCGGGTTGATGCCCTCGGGGTTGGCGAGGTAGCCACCGACGTCACCGACGCCGACCACGACCGCGCCCTTCTGCGCCAGGAGCCGCGCGGTGTAGCTGCCGACGTTGCCGAAGCCCTGGATGATGACGTGGCTGCCGTCGAGGTTGAAGCTCTTGTCCTTGGCCCACTCGGTGATGCAGTGGACCACGCCGGCGCCGGTCGCCTCGGCGCGGCCGTAGCTGCCGCCCGACGCGATGGTCTTGCCGGTCACGACGCCGCGGCCCGAGTTGCGCTCGTTCTGACCGACGATGTTGACGTAGGTGTCCATCATCCAGACCATGGTCTGGCCGTTGGTGCCGACGTCGGGCGCGGGGATGTCCCACTCGGGCCCGATGTTGTTGCCGAGCGCCGACGTGAAGCGGCGGGTGATGCGCTCGAGCTCCGACGCCGAGTGGGCGCGGGGGTCGACCTTGACGCCGCCCTTGCCGCCGCCGAACGGGATCTCGTGCAGCGCGCTCTTGTAGGTCATCCACGCGGCGAGCGCCTTCATCTCGTCGAGGTTGGCCTCGTGGTGGTAGCGGATGCCGCCCTTGTACGGCCCGAGCACGTTGTTGTGCTGGACCCGGTAGCCCTTGAACATCTTGATCTTCCCGCTGTCCATGCGGACCGGGAAGTTGGTGATGATCTCGTTCTTGGGCTGGGCGAGGATCTCGGCGACGTTGGGGTCGAGGTCGATGAGCTTCATCGCCTTCTCGAACTGCTTGGTCGCGATCTCGAACAGGTTGCCGCGGTCCTTGAGGCTCGGCCCGTCGACGGGCTTCGCGGCTTTCGGGGTGTCGGTGCTCATGGGGTCCTGGGTCGCGGGGAGTCCGCGCGCGCGCTGTGTATACGGTCGCGCGCGACCTGGCAACTCGCGGGCGGTCAGCACGCGGGTACGCGCCGATCGGCGCGCCGCGGTGTATACAGCGCGCCGATGACCGACGACGACCGCGCCCACGATCAGCGGCTGGCCCGCGCCGCGCTCGCGGGCGGCCGCCTGCGCGGGCTCATCCTCGAGCTGTGGCAACGGACCCGGCTCGACTGGGGCTTCGTCAGCGATCGGCTGTCACAGGTGTTCCGCAAGGAGACCTGGCTCGGCTCGAGCGAGCGGCGGTTCGTCGCCGAGACCCTCTACGGGCTGGTCCGCCAGGTCCGACGAGTCGACGCCGCGATCACCGCGGCGCGGCGCGGGCCGACCAAGCCGCTGCGCGACGAGCAGCGGCTGATCGCTTACTTCGTGCTCGAGGGCGCGATCACGATCGACGACGCGTCGCGCATCGATCGGACGATCGCGTGGGATCAGGTCGCCGGCTTCGACGCCGCGCTGGCCCGCGATCGCGACGTCGCGCGGCGGATCGCGATCGGCTGCTCGTTGCCCGACTGGCTGGCGGCGCGGCTCGCCGCCGATCACGGCGATCGCGCCGAGGCGATCGCGCGGGCGCTCGGCCAGCGCGCGCCGATGACGATCCGCGCCAACCGCCTGAAGACCACCCGCGAGGCCCTGGCGACCGCGCTCGCGGCCCGCGGCCTGTCGACCCAGCCGACCGCGCTCGCCGCCGACGGCCTGATCGTCACCAGCCGCACCAACCTGTTCGGCCTCGACGAGTTTCGCGACGGCGGCTTCGAGGCCCAGGACGAGGGCAGCCAGCTGCTCGCCGAGCTGGTCGGCGGCGGCCGCGACACCGTCGTCGATCTGTGCGCCGGCGCCGGCGGCAAGACCCTCGCGCTCGCGGCGCTGATGGGCAACCGCGGCCGCGTCATCGCCTGCGACGTCGACGACGGCAAGCTCGGCGAGCTGCGCAAGCGGGCCCGCCGCGCCGGGGTCACCACCGTCGAGCCGCTCCACCTCGACGGCGGCGCCTGGCCCGACGTGCTCGAGCGCCGCCGCGATCAGATCGCGCGGGTGCTGGTCGACGCGCCGTGCTCGGGCGTCGGCTCGCTGCGCCGCAACCCCGAGGCGCGCTGGCGGCTGCGCGAGGCCGACGTCGCTGGCTTCGCCCGCACCCAGCGCGAGATCGCGACCCGGGCGGCGCAGCTGCTCGCGCCCGGCGGCCGGCTGATCTACGCTACCTGCACGTTGCTGGCGGAGGAGAACCAGGCGGTGGTCGAGGCGATCGCCGCCGAGCGCGGGCTGCGCATCGTGCCGCTGGCCGAGGCGTGGGACGCCCGCGCCGCCGTCGCCGCCAGCCCCGACGGTCGGTTCCTCGCCGTCGATCCCGCGCGCCACGGCACCGACGGCTTCTTCGCCGCGGTGCTCGAGCGGCCGGCGTGATCGCGACCCGGGTCCAGCGGCTGCGCGGCTGGCTCCAGGCCGCCGATCTGGCGCTGCCCGCGGTGCTGGTCGCGATCGGCGTGCTGGTCGTCGGGTTCCTCAAGCTCGGCCACTCGGTCGCCGAGTCCAAGACCGACGCGTTCGATCGCAGCATCCTGCTCGCGCTGCGCGCCGCGCCCGACGATCCGCTCGGCCCGCGCTGGTTCGAGGCCGCGGTGATGCACCTCTCGGCGCTCGGCTCCGGCGCGGTCACCGGGCTCGTCGCCGTGATCGCGGTGACCTTCGCCTTGCTCGCGCGCCAGCCGCGCTTCGCCGCGCTGATCGCGGTGTGCGCCCTCGGCACGTCGGCGCTGATGGGCGTGCTGAAGGGCCTCTACAACCGGCCGCGCCCGTCGGTGGTCACCCACCTCGATCCGCCCGGCGGCCTGTCGTTCCCGAGCGGCCACTCGATGATCTCGATGGCGCTGTACATGACCCTCGCGATGCTCATCGCCCGCGCGCTGCCCGATCGCCGCCTGCGCCGCTACACCATCGGCGTCGGCGGCCTCCTCGCGTTCCTGATCGGCGTGTCGCGCATGTACCTCGGCGTCCACTACCCGTCCGACGTCGTCGCCGGCTGGACCGTCGGCGGCGCCTGGGCCCTCCTGTGCGGCACCATCGCCTACCGCCTCGGCCGCAGCGGCGAGCTCGAGACCCCCGAGCCGCCGCCCCCGACCCCCGACGCGTGACCGGTCACGGCGGCGGGCAGTCGTTCTCCATCGTCGTCGTCAGGTCGACGTCGAAGCCGGTCGCCCAGTCGTCGTAGCCGGGCGCCGCGCCGTTGTGGAAGAACGCCGAGCGCTCGACCCGCAGGTTGCCCATCGCGTGCTGCGCGACCGCGGCCACGCCGTCGACGTCGAACGAGTGCCCCGCGAAGCCGGTGATGATCGCGTTGCGGAGCACGCCGCCGGTGCCGCGGCGCAGCAGCAGGCCCTTCTGGGCTCGCGGCCCTGCGGCGCCGAGGCCGACCAAGGTC
>JAYTAJ010000516.1:0-1661 GCA_043737575.1 Myxococcales bacterium
TCGGCGAGGACCCGACCGTCGAGTGGGGCCTGGGGCTGACCTCGACCGCCGACAACACGCTGCGCCGCAAGTGCACGATCACCGCGGGCGATCCGATCGGAAGCGACGTCTTCGATCCGGCGGTGCAGTGGGACGGCTTCGCCACCGACACCTTCGCCGGCCTCGGCAGCTACGGCTGCCCGCTGTGACGCTCAGCGGATCACGATCTTGATCGACTCGGCGCGGCCACGGCGGGTCATCTCGAACACCAGCACGTCGGCGTCGCGCAGCTGGGTGTAGATCTCGAGCGCCTTGTCCATCGTCGTGATCTCGAGCTCGTTGATCGCGTGGACGGTGTCGCCGTTCTGGAAGCCGAGCCGGGAGTACAGCGACGACGGGCGGATCGCGTAGAGCTTGAACCCGTTGGGCTGGCCGTTCTTCACCGATGGCACGACGCGGGCACCGCGCGCGACCGCCATCGGGTTCGCCATGATCTGATCAACCGCGGACCGGGTGATCTCGAAGTTGCTCTCGTCGATCTGGGTGATACCGTCGAGGATCTCCTGCTGGTCGGGAGCGATCGCGGTCGGCGTCAGCGCCACCGCGTCGTCGACGACCGGCTGCGCCAGATCGCCGCGTGCCGCGAGCCGCACCACCCGCCGCTCACCGCCGCGATCGATCTCGAACAGCAGCGCCACCGCGCGGTCGCCGATCGCGGCGCGCATCCCGAGGTGGAGCGACGCCACCGAGCCCAGCGGCCGGCCGCCCAGGGTGGTGAGGACGTCGCCGTCGGTCAGCCCCAGCGCCCGCGGATCGACCAGCCGCAGGCCGCTCGGGGTCTCGACCACCGCCGCGCGCGTGAGCAGCGTGCGGATCACCGCGGCGTCGGCCTCGAGCTCGATCACCTCGCGCGCCGACGACGGCGGCGCCGCGTCCGACCCCGATCGGACGAGCACGACGATCACCGTCACCACCGCCAGCACCAGCGCGACTCCCGCCGCGCCAATTGCCAGCACCGCAGCGCGCGACAGCGGTGCATCGCGAACCCCAGGCGTCTCGTTGGAGGCCATCGCGGCGGTTCTACCACGGCGGCGCCGCGCTCGAGGCTCGACGAACGCGGCGGCACGCGCGTGCTACGTTCAACGCCATGGCGTTCAAGCTCCGCCTCACCTACAACGCCCCGGTCATCCTCACGTTCGCGCTCGCCGCGACCGTGGTGCGGTTGTTCGGCGAGTCAGCGCTGCCGAACTTCGCGTCGTACCCCGAGCTCGACGGCTGGCGCAGCTACCTCGGCCTGTTCTCGCACATCCTCGGCCACGCCAACTGGGATCACCTGCTCGCGAACTTCACGATCATCCTCCTGGTCGGCCCGATCCTCGAGGAGCGCCACGGCTCGCTGCCGCTGCTCGCGATGATCGGCATCACCGCGCTGGTCACCGGTCTCATCAACGTCGCGTTCACCAACGACATGCTGGTCGGCGCCAGCGGCATCGCGTTCATGTTCGTGATCCTCGCGTCGCTCGCCAACATCCGGCACGGCGACATCCCGCTCACGTTCATCGCCGTCGCGCTCCTGTTCATGGGCCGCGAGGTGGTGTCGGCGTTCCGCGACGATCAGGTCTCGCAGATGGCGCACCTGATCGGCGGCACCGTCGGCGCCGCGTTCGGGTTCCTCGCCGCGC
>JAYTAJ010000517.1:0-3971 GCA_043737575.1 Myxococcales bacterium
CAGGAAGCCCTTGTCGGCGTTGGTGATCTCGATGACCAGATCCATCAGCGTGTCGAGCAGCTCGCCGAGGTCGCGCTTCTGCATCAGCTTCTCGGAGAAGTCGAACAGCTTGGTGTAGGCGTCGAGGTCGGCGACGGTCTGCGCCGCCTCCTCCTCGATCGGCGGCAGGTCGTCGATCAGCGCGAACCGCAGCTCGCAGCTGCCGATCACCAGCTTGTCGTCGTGGGTCAGCTTGTGCTTTCCGCGCTTCTTGCCGTTGACGACGACCTCGTGCTTCCGCTGCAACGTCGCGATCGTGTACATCTGACCGTCGAAGTGGATCGACGCGTAGGCGTCGCCGATCAGCGGATCGGGCAGCACGATGTCGTTGTCGGGCCCCGAGCCGATCGACGTGATCTTCTTGTACAGGTGGTAGATCGTCGGCGGGCGACCCGGGGCGGTGAGGCGAAGCGATGGCATGGATCCTCTCGATCAGAACTCGAAGTACAGCGCGACGCCGCCGCCGCTCGGCAGCGGGGTCGGCACCAGGCGAAACGTGATGGGCTCGGGGCCCTCGGGCGTGGCCTTGGGCCCGCGCCGCGGCGGCGTCGACGGCTCGGGCTTGCGGCGCAGGTGCGGCGGCAGCATCGACTCGTCGGCCTTGCGCTGCACCGACGGCCGGTAGTTGAGCAGCGAGTCGACGATGCCGTAGGCGACCAGCCCGAGGCACGCGATGCCGGTCCCGATCTCGATCACCTCGAGGCGGCGCACGAAGTTGGCGTCGTCCTTCGGCACCTCGCCGTTGAAGCCGTAGGTGCCCCACAGGTACAGCCAGATGCCCGCGGAAACCGCGCCGGTCACGCCTTGCCCGGCCGCGAACGCGATGCCCTTGCGCGGCTGGCCGTTCTGGAACTGGCCCGCGCCGAACGGCACGAAGTTGATGTAGTAGGGCCGGGTCTCGATCACGACGATCGACGCCAGCAGCGCCTTGTAGCGCTCGTTCTCCTCGGCGATGCGGCGGCGCTCGGTGTTGAGCCGGTTGCGCTCGGTGATGATCGCCTTCTGCTCCTCGAAGTAGCGGACCGCGGCGGTCGAGAACAGCACGGTCTCGAGCGTGAGATCGCCTTGCAGGTACAGCGCCTCCTCGAACTCGCGGCTCGCGGTGGTGCGATCGCCGGTCTCGAAGGCGCACACCGCGAGCAGGACGTGGGCCTCGATCAGATCGCTGGCGCGCGCCAGGTGCGGCGTCGGGTAGAGCAGGTAGGTCAGCAGCGGGATCGCGGCAACGAAGTCGCCCTGGCGGAACGAGTCGCGGGCGCGCTGCAGATCGTCGGCCGGCGTCGCGGCGGCCGGGCGCGGCACCGCCAGCATCAGCGCGATCAGCGCGCCGAGGATCACGGCCCGCATGTGACGTCCTTGCTCTCGGCGTAGCGGACGCTGACCTCCTGGCTCGCGATGGTGTCGCCGATGAAGCGCACCGTCACGGTGCGACGCCCGAGCGCGCCGTCGAAGGTGATCAGGAACGGCCGATCGAGGCGGGCGGGGCGACCGTCGATCTCGACCTGCTGGACGTCGGCGCGATCGCAGTGCGGCGTCAGCTGCGCGGGCAGGAAGCCGAGCTGCATCGCGATCTGCTGGCCCGCGGCCTCGGGGCCGATGGTTCGCTGGGTCGACTCGCAGCAGGCGTCCTGGCGCGCGGTGACCAGCGTCGGCGCGACGGGCACCGGCAGCTCGAGGCGCCCGCCTGGCAGGCGCTTCCACGCCCCGGTGCCGATGCGGATCTCGGCGTCGGGCGGCGACACCCGCAGGACGAACGTCGGCGCGATCGCGGCGCTGCCGGCGTCGATCGCGGCGAGCCGCGCGTCGGGGCGGCGCTCGCGCGGATCGATCGGCTCCGACTCGGCCGCGTCGATCGGCGCGGCGTCGGGCTCGGCGGCGTCGGCCACCGCGACCACCGCGATCGGCGGCGCGGCGTCGATCGGCGCCCGCGGCTCGATCCGCGCGTCGACCTCGATCGCCGCGTCGATCGCGATCGCCGCCGCCGCGCCCGCGCCGTCGTCCGACAGCACGCGCCGCAGCCCCCAGCCACCGCCGGCCGCGACCGCGATCACGCCGACCGCGACCGCGGCCTGACGCCAGCGGTTGCGCCGCTCGAAGCTCGCGAGCAGGAGCTGCGCGCCCTCGTGCTTGGGATCGATCGTCAGGATCCGATCGAGCAGCTCGAGGGCGACGGTGCGCCGCTCGGGCAGCTCGGCGCGGGCCCGCCGCATCAGGTGATCGAGCAGCCGCTGCTCGAGCGCCAGCTCGTAGGCCGCGGGCGCCCCGAAGTAGCGCGCCAGCTCGGCCTTCGGCTCGCCCAGCCCCGAGCCGGTCAGGAACGCCTCGAGGTCGGTGACCAGCGCGGCCATCATCGGGTAGCGATCGTCGGGATCGGGCGCCATCGCGCGCAGGATGATCTTGCCGAGCTCGCCGCCGACGCGGTGGTTGGCCTGGCGCGGGTCGACGAACTTGCACTCGGCGATGCGCTTCAGGATCTCGTGCGGGTTCTTGCCCTCGAACGGCAGCTTCCCGACCGTGAGCTGGTACAGCACGATGCCCGCCGCGAACACGTCGGTGCGGAAGTCGAGCTCGTGACCGAGCACGTGCTCGGGCGACATGTACGCGGGCGAGCCGAGCAGCTGACCGGTCACCGTCATGCGCTGGGCGTCGACCATCTGCGAGATGCCGAAGTCGGTGAGCTTGACGACGCCGTCGGACCGGATCATCACGTTCTCCGGCTTGACGTCGCGATGCAGCACGCCATGGCCGTGAGCGTGGGCGAGGGCGCGGCCGATCTCGGCGACCACCATCGCGCCGATCTCGGCGAAGCGCGGCGGGTGATCGACCGTGAACTGCTTCAGGGTCCAGCCGTCGATGAACTCGGTGACGATGTAGCTCTCGGGCGAGTCCTTCCCCGAGTACGCGAAGATCTCGAGGATGTTCTCGTGGCGCAGCTTGGCGACCGCGTAGGCCTCGCGCTCGAAGCGATCGCGGGCCTCGGCGTGCTCGGCGAGGTGGTGGTGCAGCACCTTGATCGCGACCTCGCGCTTGAGCGAGCGATCGAGCCCGCGGTAGACGACCGCCATCCCGCCCTGGCCGACGCGTGCCAGGAGCTCGTACTTGTCGAGGACCTGTCCGACGTCGATCACGGAGGGGCGATGCTATCCACGGTGGCCGCGACAATCATGTCACAGGGGCTGATACGATGCGTCATGGTGCGCCGCTGGTCGATCGCCCTCGGCGTCGCGGTGATCGGGTTGGTTCCGAGGGTCGCGACCGCCGCCGCGGGCGTCGGCGGCTTCCGGCTGTCCGAGATCGTGACCGCGTCGTCGGTCGGCGATCCCGCGGCGCGCTACGTCGAGCTCGAGGCCACCGACGACGCCTGCGTGTTCCCGTCGACCCGGGTCGTCAGCTACGACGCCGACGGCGCGGTGATCGGCGACGCGTCGCCGTTCGCGCGCGCGCGATGCGTGACCGCGGGCACGTTCCTCCTGCTCGCCACGCCCGCCGCGCAGGTCGCGTTCGCGACCACCGCCGACGGTGCGCTGGTGCCGCCGCTGCCACCGCTGGCCGCCCAGGTGTGCCTGGTCAGCACCGTGACCCGCTACGACTGCGTGCGCTGGGGCGCGATCGCGACGCCGATCCACGATCTGTTCGGCCCGACCGACGACACCAGCGCCGCCGCGCCGCCCGGCGCGATCGCCCTCGCGCGGGTCGCCGCCACCGACGTGATCGCCGTCGACTGGCGCACCGAGACGCCGTCGCCGCGCGGCCCCAACGACGGCACGCCCTGGGATCCCAGCGACGCCGGCGTCGACGCGCCGTTCGCCGATGCCGGCATCGACGCGATCGCGCTCGACGCGCCGCGGTTCGACGCCACCTTCGACGCCACCGAGGTCGACGGCAGCCAGGCCTTCCTCGATCTCGATCCCGGCGGCGGCGCCGGCTGCAGC
>JAYTAJ010000518.1:0-9057 GCA_043737575.1 Myxococcales bacterium
CACCGACCGGCCCGCAGCCGGTCTACCAGGGCGGCCCCGAGGGCGGCGACCCCGTCGAGTCCGAGGGCGGCGGCGCCACGACGGGCGAGATCTCGGGCAACGCCAGCTGTAGCGGCGGCGAGCAGTGCAACTGGGAGTGCCCCGAGGGCGGCTGCAACTTCGCGTGCGCCGGCGGCTCCAGCTGCAACATCGACTGCGAAGGCGGCGGCTGCAACCTCAGCTGCGCCGGCGGCGCGGTGTGCAACTTCGACTGCCAGGGCGGCGGCTGCAACCACGCGTGCGCCGCGGGCTCCGACTGCAACGTCGACTGAGACTGCGCTGAGAGTCGATCTGGCAGGCCTCGTGATACCAAGGCCGCCATGTCGAGATTCGAAGCGCTCCTCGCCGCGGCCGTGGTCGCGACCCTCGCCGCGTGCGGCGGCTCCAGCAAGCCCGGCACCGTCGGCAACGGCGGCGGCGGCGACGGCGCGGCTCCGGCCGCGACCATCGAGCCGCTCGAGCGCACCGTGCCCGCCGCCGAGGACAGCCCCGAGGCGCTGGTGCGTCGGCCTCGCGTCATCATCGTCGGCAACCCCACCGCGTCGGCCGCGATCAATGCGGCGCTCGGCACCCCCGCCACCGCTGCGGAGCTCGACAGCCAAGGCGAGGTCGGCATCGACTACACGGTCGGCCACAACGCCGACGGCCTGCTCGACGTCACGATCGTCCACGAGACGCTCGGCGCGTACGCCGACTCGTACGGCGAGCACTTCCTGTTCGACACCACGACGGGCGCGCGCCTGACCGCGGCCGAGCTGATCCGCGCCGACGCGCTGCCGGAGCTGGCCGCCACCCTCGACGCGCGGCTCCAGGCCGAGCTCGCCGCGGCCCGCACCGATCGCACCGACTGCGTCGACGCCGACGACGATCCGTTCCAGGGCGAGTTCACCGTCGATCGGCTCCAGGACGTCGGCGTCGGCGCCGCGGGCGTGGTCTTCGAGTACGACTACGACTTCCCCCACGCCATCCAGGCCTGCGAGCCGATCGGCACCTTCACCTTCTCGCTCGACGAGCTCGCCGACTACCTCACGCCCACCAGCCCGCTCCGCCGCCTCGCGCGCTGAGCGTCACGCCGATCGAGCGGCGCGGCGACGGCGCGGCAGCATCGCGACGAACATCGCCAGGCCGATCGCGCCCGCGCTGGCGCCGCCGGCGTTGCAGCCGAGCTTGAGCGTGCGCGAGCCGTCGGGCTCGGCGGTGACCGAGCCGCCCGAGCAGTCGCCGCGGGCGGTCGCGCCTGCCGACGCGGTCGCGGCCCCGGCCTCGAGGGTCGGCGGCAGGAACCGCGCGAACGAGTAAGGCACCTTGTCGCACGGCTTGGCGGGGCCGAAGTACTCGTCGAAGCTGATCGCGTGGGCCAGCTCGCCCGTGCCCGACGTCGCGCGGAGGTCGCCGATATGGGTCTCGGCGCCCGTCGCGGTGTCGATGATCCAGCCGCCCCACCACTGGCCGGCCCCGTCATGCTCGAGGCGCCAGACCCGCAGGTTGTACACGCGCTCTTCGACGAACGCGTAGGGCAGCGAGCACGTCATGCCCTCGCCCTCGCCGTCGAACGGGATGCACGATCCGCCGCGCGCGGCGGTGGTGTTCCACAGCGAGAAGCGCGCCGAGCGACTCGCCACCCCCGTGCCCTGCTGGATGCCGATGTACAGCAGGTCGTCGCAGCCCGCGCAGCTGGTGTCGTGCTCGAAGTAGAGCGTCTGGGCGAAGAACGTGGCATCGGCGACCGCGCCGGGCTCGATCAGCGTGTCGACGTTGTAGGCGGGCGACGGAAAGTCCCAGTGCTGGTGGACGTACCCGTTCTGGTGCTGTTGCGCGTGGGCCTGAGCGCGAGTGAGCCAGAGGACGCTCAGCGTGAGCGCGGCGATGATCGTGACGCGGGTGAATCGGACTGATCTGGACATGACGACTCCTTGGTTGAGGTGCGCCCCGCACGCCGCACAGCGCGACTCGCGCGGGGCGGCGACCAGCAAAGCAGTCGTCGTGCCGCCGTCGTGCGTCGCGCGCTCCGCGTCGCGCCGTGCGCAGGTCGTGCGCAGTCACCGACGCGCTCGACGGGTGTCGGACCACTGCGCCGCCGTCCTCTTGCATCGATGCGGTCGCCGCGCGGCTCGCGCGATGCGCAGCGTGGTACGCGGTGCGGGCCGCAGCCCGCAGTGACCCGAGCGCCGTCACCGCCCGATCGTCGACAGCCTGGTGGAGAGCGAACGCACGATCGCGCGCCATCGTCGCGCCGAGCTGGCAGACTGCGCGCGCATGCATGTGAACACGTCGACGCGCTCGATCCGGATCCGGCTCCGCCGCGCGGCGGTGATCGCCACGCTGGCGATCGTCGGCGGGGCGGGATGCGAGGGATCGCCGTCGCGGTCGCGCCCGTCCGCGGCGCCGGACGTCGACCGCTGGCAGGGCGCGCGGGGCGCGGCCGACGCGGTGCTGCGTCAGCTCCACGACGCCGAGCGCATGCCTGGCGTCCAGGCCGCGGTGCTGGTCGACGCGACCGTGATCTGGGAAGCCGCGCGCGGCGCGACGCCCGAGGGCGTGCCGATCACGACGACGACGCGCCTGCCGCTGGCCAGCGTCTCGAAGGTGGCGACGGCGATGATCCTCGCGCGCCTGGTCGCCGCCGGGCAGCTCCGCCTCGACGCGACGGTGTCGTCGTGGGTGCCGCAGTGGCCCGACGACGGCGCGCCGATCACGGTCGCGCAGCTCGCGGGACACCTCGGCGGCGTCCGCCACTACACGCTCGCCGATGTCGCTCGCACCAAGCGCTACCCGCGGCTCGCCGACGCGGTCGCTGAGATCTTCGCGGCCGACCCGCGGGTCGCCGTCCCGGGCGCGCGCTACGTCTACAGCTCGTGGGGCTACACCTTGCTGGGTGCGGTGCTCGAGGCGGCGGCGCAGACGTCCTTCCTCGCGCTGGTCGAGCGCGAGCTCGCGCGCCCGGCCGGGGTCGGGCTGGTGGGCGATCCCGCGGCGAGCGCGCGCTGGCCCTCGGGCGGACTGCTCGGCACCGCGGCCGACCTGGTCCGCCTCGGTCGCCTGGTGCTACCCGGCGCCGACTTCGTGCCGCCGGCGATGATCGCGGCCCTGTTGACGCCGCAGCAGACCGTCGACGGGACCGCCACCGGCGTCGGGCTGGGCTGGCGCGTCGGCGTCGATGACGCGGGGCGACGGATCGCGCACCACGCCGGCAACATGCCGGGCGCGCGCGCCGTCGTGGTCGTCTACCTCGATCGCGGCGTCGTCGTCGCGCTCATGTCCAATCAGATGAACACGCCTGCCGCCGTCGAGCTCGCCGCGGGCACCGTCGCGGCGCCGTTCCTCGACGTGGTCGCGACCGACGGGTCCGCTCGATAGCGGATCACGGCGGCGCGGTGAGGTTCGCGACCCACGCCTGCAGGATCCCGAGGTCCAGGCCCGCGAACGTGTCGAGATCGAAGGCCGCCTCCACGCGGTGGTCGAGGCGCGTCACCTTCATGCGCCTGAACGACTCGACCAGCTCGGGGGGCGCAGCGATCGCCGGGGCGAGCTGCCCCGCGGAGATCCGGCGCGCGGCGTCCGCGGCGTCCGCCGAGGTCGGGTACTCGATGATCAGGCGGCCGGCGAAGAACGGCTCCGGCGTCTTCTGCAGGGTCTCGAACGCGAGCACGTAGCTCGTGGTCGGGACGCCCAGGATGTTCGCGAGCAGCGCGTCGGACCGCCAGATCGCCATCGGGCCGGGAGGCAGGGTCGCGAGCCGCGCTCGCCACATGCGCGTGGGCCCGGGCCCGTTCGGCATCGCGGCTTTCACGACGTGGGCCCTGGTGCCCGCGATGATCACCGCGCCGCGCCACGCGGCGTACGCCGTCCCCAGCGGTCCGGCGTCGAAGGCGACGAGCTCGCCATCGGGCTCGACCGAGATCGAGACGGGCTCGAGCCCGCGGACGCAGCGCTCGACCTCCGAGCGCGGCAGCGCGCCCTCGATCACGATGTACGAGCCACCGTCGACGAGCTCCACGTGGTACGCCACCTCGATCGCCGCGCGCAGCCTCGTCCAGCACGGCGGCGGCGAGGGCACGAGGTTCGAGAAGAACGCGACGATCGGAAACGACTCCGCCGTGCCGCGCAGCAACCCCGTGGCCTCGGGGAGCAGGTAATGCGCCGGCTCCGGCCGCGGCGACGGCGCGATCGACCGGGCGCTCACGCGGCTGTCGGGGCCGGCCTTCTCCGAACAGCCGAGCAGGAGCGCGAGCGCGAGGACCCCGCTGAGGCGACGATGGTCCAAGGGCCTCAGGACGGCAGGGCGTCGGTGACGGGGCGGCCGCCGGGGCTGGCGGGCGGTGGCATCGACGACGGCGGCGGATCGGCGGCGGGCGGGGCGGGCTCGAGCGCGACGGCGAGGGCGTCGTCGATCTTGTTCATGAAGCGGATGTCGAGCTCGTTGCGGATCTCGGCCGGGATGTCGATCAGGTCCTTCTCGTTGCGCGCGGGGATGAAGGCGATCTTGATGCCGGCGCGGTGGGCCGCGAGCAGCTTCTCCTTGATCCCGCCGACCGGCAGCGCGTGGCCGCGCAGATCGATCTCGCCGGTGATCGCGATGTCGTTGCGGATCGGTCGACCCGACAAGGTCGACACCAGCGCGACGGTCAGCGCGACGCCGGCCGACGGGCCGTCCTTCTTCACCGCGCCCTGCGGCAGGTGGACGTGGAGGTCGGTGTTGGCGATGTGATCCTGATCGATGCCGAGCCGCGCCGCGTTCGAGCGGACCCAGCTGTGGGCCGCGGTCGCGCTCTCCTTCATCACGTCGCCGAGCTGACCGGTCAGGCGCAGCTCGCCCTTGCCCTGGTACTTGCGGGTCTCGATGAACATCACGTCGCCGCCGACCGGCGTCCACGCCAGGCCGGTGATGACGCCGACCTCGGGCTTGCGGTTGATCTGATCGCTCGAGAACTTGGCGGGGCCGAGCAGCTCGGGCAGATCCGACGGCGTCAGGTGGACGAACTCGGCATCGCCGCTGGCGATCTTCACCGCGGCCGAGCGGCACAGCGCCGCGATCTCGCGCTCGAGGTTGCGCACGCCGGCCTCGCGGGTCCAGCCGTGGATCACCTCGCGCAGCGCGTCGTCGTCGATGGTGAGCTTGTCCTTCTCGATGCCGTGCTCGGCGAGCTGCTTGGGCACCAGGTGGCGCACCGCGATCGCGAGCTTCTCGACGGCGGTGTAGCCGGGCAGCTCGATCAGCTCCATGCGGTCGAGCAGCGGGCCGGGGATCGAGTCGGTCGAGTTGGCGGTGGCGATGAACATCACCTTCGACAGATCGACCGGCACCTCGACGTAGTGGTCGGTGAACTCCTTGTTCTGCTCGGGGTCGAGGACCTCGAGCATCGCGGCCGCCGGATCGCCGCGCATGTCGGCGGTCATCTTGTCGATCTCGTCGAGGACGAAGACCGGGTTCATCGCCCCGGCCTTCTTCATGCCGTTGATGATGCGGCCGGGCAGCGCGCCGATGTACGTGCGGCGGTGGCCGCGCACCTCGGCCTCGTCGCGGACGCCGCCGAGCGACGCCCGGATGTACTTGCGGCCGAGCGACTGCGCGATCGACTTGCCGAGCGAGGTCTTGCCGACGCCGGGTGGCCCGACGAACAGCAGGATCGGTCCCTGCTTGTGGGGCGACAGCTTGCGCACCGCGATGAACTCGAGGATGCGCTTCTTGATCTTCTCGAGGCCGGCGTGCTCGGCCTCGAGGATCGCGCGCGCCGCGGCGACGTCGATGCGATCCTCGGTGACCTTGCCGAACGGGATGTCGAGCAACGTCTCGACGTAGGTGCGGGCGATCGAGAACTCGGGCGACGCGGTGGCCATGCCGGCCATGCGGGCGAGCTGCTTCTTGCAGACCGCGCGGACCTCGTCGGGCAGCTTGGCGGCGTCGACCTTGGTCCGCAGCTCGTCGACCTCGGCGTTCTCGTCGGCCTCGCCCAGCTCCTCCTGGATCTGGCGCATGCGATCGCGCAGCACCTTCTCGCGGTGGTTGATCGAGGTGGTGCCCTCGAGCTCGGCGCCGATCTCGCCCTTCAGGCGCAGCACGGTGGCGCGGCGCTCGAGCGCGGGCAGCACCCGCGCGAGGCGCTTGGCCGAGTCGACCTCGAGGAGGATCGCCAGGAGATCTTCGCGCTTGAGGTCGAGGTACGGCGCGGCGTGATCGACGACCAGATCGGGATCGGTGACGGCGGCGAGCGCGGCGAGGGCCTCGCGCGCGGTGTCGTGAAGCCGGGTCGGGTCCTTGCCCTCCTTGTCCTTGCTCTCCTTGCCTTCCTTGCCCTCCTTGGCCTCCTTCTCCTTGGCCTCGCGGGTGGCGTGGGCGTCGGCGATGAGGGTGGTGAGCCAGTCGCGGGCCTTGGCGGCGTCGGCGGCGAGGCGCTCGGCCGGCTGGCTCGAGCGGGTGACCAGCGGCGACACCGCGGCGACCAGGAACGGCTCGCTGGCGACGACGCCGTCGATCTTCACGCGGCGCGTGAACCGCAGCACCGCGGTGAAGCGGCCGGGCGAATGCTTGATGACCGAGACGATCTCGGCGAGCACGCCGACCTCGACCAGATCGCGCGGCGCGACGTCGCGCAGATCGGGATCGCGCTGCGGGATGACGACGAGCTGGTTGTCGTCACGGGCGGCGGCCTCGACGGCGCGGATCGACGCTTCGCGACCGATCTCGAGCGACGCGACGCGACCGGGCAGGTGCATCTCGGTGCGCAGCGGCAGGACCGGGAACTGGCCGCCCAAGGAAGGGTTCGAACTCGAGGAGCTGGGCATGAGTTTTTGGGGCCTCGTGGAGGGCTACGGCACCTTAGCGTGAGACGGGGGGGCTGTCCGGGAGTCGCGCGCTACTTGCGCTTGGTCGCGCCCGACGAGCGGGCCAGGTGGGCGCTGAGCTGGTGGAGGAGGCGCTGGCCCTCGTCGTCGAGCTCGCCGGGGACGTCGACGTGGACGGTCACGTAGTGGTCGCCGGGGCCGCGGTGATCGACCGCGACGCCCTTGCCGCGCAGCCGCAGCTTGCGGCCCGACGACGTGCCCGGCGGGATCTTCACCGACGCGGTGCCGGCGACGGTCGGGACCTCGACGACGGTGCCGAGGATCGCGCGATCGAAGGCGATGCGCACGTCGGAGTGGACGTCGCTGCCGCGCAACGCGAGGGCGCTGCCGTCGGCGGCGGCGACCTTGCTCTCGGCGGGCGGCCGGGCGTCACCGTCGTCGTGCTCGAAGCGGACGCCGCGGCGGCCGGCGCCGCCCTTCGACGCGAACCCGGCGGGGACGCCGCCCGACGAGAACATCGTCGAGAACAGATCGCCGAGATCCCAGACCTGGTTGCCACCGCCGCCGAACCCGCCGCTCGCGCCCGGCACCCCGCCAGGACCGGGCCGGACCCGACCGCCGCCGAGCGAGCGGACCTCGTCGTACTGGGCGCGGCGCTTGGCGTCGCCGAGGACGTCGTAGGCGGCGCTGACCTCCTTGAAGCGCGCCTCCTTGCGCTTGTCGCCGCCGGTCGAGTCCGGATGCGACGACTTGGCGAGCTTGCGGTAGGCCTTCTTGATCTCGTCGGCCGTGGCCTTCGGCGTCACGCCGAGCGCCTTGTAGTAGTCGACCGACGGATCGAAGTCGAGGCTCACGCAGTGCCTCCGTGTGTACCCCCGTGGGCGGCGGCGCCCGCAGGCGCCTTCGCGAACACCAGCGGCGCGTCGTCGGGATCGGCGGGCGGCGCGTCGACGACGATGGTGTCGCCCGGCTGGTACGCGCGCGACAGGAGCTGGATGGCGAGGGGATCGATCACGAGCTTGCTGATCGCGCGCTTCAGCGGCCGCGCGCCGTAGGCCGGATCGTAACCCTCCTCGGCGATCCGCGCGACTGCCCGATCGGTGACCGTGAGCCCGAGGCCGCGCTCGGCGAGCAGCTTGGCGAACCGCGCCAGCTGGATGCGCGTGATCGGCGCGAGCTCGTCCTTGCCGAGCGGCGCGAACGAGATGATGTCGTCGATGCGGTTCAGGAACTCGGGGCGGAAGGTCGAGCGCAGCTCGCGGTTGACCGCCTCCTCGATCGCGGCCCGGCCGGCGCCGTGCTCGCGCAGCCGCTCCATGTGCTGCGATCCGACGTTGGACGTCATGATGAGGACGGTGTTCTTGAAGTCGATGACGCGACCCTGAGAGTCGGTGAGGCGGCCGTCGTCGAGGACCTGGAGCAGCACGCTCCAGACGTCGGGGTGGGCCTTCTCCATCTCGTCGAGCAGGACGATCGAGTACGGCTTGCGGCGCACCGCCTCGGTGAGCTGGCCGCCCTGATCGTAGCCGACGTAGCCGGGCGGCGCGCCGACCAGGCGCGACACGGTGTGCTTCTCTTGATACTCGCTCATGTCGATGCGGATCATCGCGTGGTCGTCGTCGAACAGCAGCTCGGCGAGGGCGCGGGCCAGCTCGGTCTTGCCGACCCCGGTCGGGCCGAGGAACAGGAACGAGCCGAGCGGGCGGTTGGGATCCTGGAGCCCGGCCCGGGCGCGGCGCACCGCGCGGGCGACGGCGTTGACCGCCTCGTCCTGACCGACCACGCGCTCGCGCAGCCGATCCTCGAGCTGGGTGAGGCGCGTGGCCTCGCCCTCGAGCATCTTCTCGACCGGGATGCCGGTCCACTTGGCGACCACCGTGGCGATGTCGTCCTCGGTGACCTCCTCGCGGAGGAAGCCGCCGCCCTGCTCGAGCTCGGCACCTGCGGTCGTCAGCTCGGCCTCGAGGCGCGGGATGGCGCCGAACCGCAGCTCCGACGCGCCGGCGTAGTCGCCGCTGCGGGTCAGGCGCTCGACCTCGGCGCGGGCGTGCTCGAGCTCGGCCTTCTTGGCCCGCTGCGACGCGATGAGGCTGCGCTCGCGCTGCCACTGCGCGCGCATCGCCGCGGCCTGCTCGCGCAGGTCGGCGATCGCGCGGGTGACCTCGGGCAGGCGCTGCTTCGACGCCTTGTCGTGCTCGCGCTCGAGGGCGGCGCGCTCCAGCTCGAGCGTCACCA
>JAYTAJ010000519.1:0-9056 GCA_043737575.1 Myxococcales bacterium
ACGCCTCGAAGCACCCGCCGCGCGCCGCCGCGACGCCGCCGAGCGCCCGATCGCGCCGCCCGGCACCAGCGCCTCGAAGACGTCGCGCCGCGCCGACAGCATCCCGCGCGCCACCTCGACGCCGCCGCTCGCGTCCGACACGATCTTCTCGTACACGACGTCGCGGCCCAGGACCGCCGCCGTCGTGAACGCCGCCGCGCCGCTCGCGGTGACGCCGCTCTTGCGCGACTCGAACGACGCCGCCTTCAGCCGATCGGGATCCACCATCGTGCGGAAAGACGCCGGCGCGAACTCGTCGTGCGCGGGCACGACCGACAGCGCGCGCGCGCCGGCCCCGGTGCCGACCGTCACCGATCGCACGTCGATGCGCACGACGTCGGCCGGCGCGCCGCCGCCGTGGCGCGTGAGCTCCGTGTCGAACGGCGCGAGTGGCTGGCTGATCGTCAGCTGGCCCGAGGGATCGACCACGATCGCGCCGCCGCCGAGGCGATCGCGCATCCGCACCGGCGGCGCCTCGCGCAGGGCCGCCGTCCACCGCGACGGCAGCGCCAGCTCGGCGAGCACGAGCGGCAGCACCTCGATCGCCGGCGCGCTGATGCTGCGCTCCTCGCCCCAGCGCTTGTCGAAGCGCACCTTGATCGTGATGAACCAGCAGATCTTGAAGCTCGCGGTGCCCTTGGCGCGCCACGGGTTCGTCCCCGACAGCTCGAGCTCGAGACTGATCGAGAACAAGGTCGAGCCGCCGGCGCGCACCGCGACTCGCGCGTGCGCCGACACGACGAAGCCGAAGGGCGCGATCTGGAAGAGCGCGTCGAAGCCGAAGTTGCCGACGATGTTGAACGCCGAGACGCCGAAGTAGAAGTCGAGCTCGGCACCGACCTGCACGGTGTTGCTCGTGAGCGCGACGTACGCGCGCAGGGTCAGCCGCGGGTTGCCCTTGAGCAGGTTGAGCGTGACGCGGCGCAGGTTCGGCACGCGCAGGTGCGCCGGCGGCCGGTACGACGGGTGGAAGCCGCCGACCGTCGCGAGGAACCCGGCCTCGCTGCCCCAGCCGACGCGCAGCGCCAGATCGCCCTCGAGCCCGACCTTGAAGACGCCGACGCCGAGGTACGAGTCGTAGATCGACGCGTCGAACGCGAGCAGGCGGCGCTCGAAGTCGATCGTGCCGAGGAAGCCGACCTTCAGGTCGACAATCGGCGCGTCGGCGCTCGGCACCGCGGCGCGCAGCGTGCCGACCAGCGCGACCCGCACCGGGTTGGCCAGCTCGACGATCAGTCCGACGTCGGCGGTGACGAGCGGCGGCGTGTTCCAGGTGAGCTGCGCGGTCGGCCCGATCAAGACCTGCCCGGGCTGGATCGGGAACAGCGGATCGAGATCGGTGACGAGCGAGTCGAGCTGCGCGACGACGTCGCGCGGGAAGAGCACGTCGGCCGCGCCCTCGCGCAGCCCGCTGCGCAGGCGATCGAGGTCGACCGTGCGGTTGACCGCGACGAGGCCGCCGACGCCGGTGAGGTACAGGTTGAAGCCGAGCGCGATCGGCGTCGGGAAGCGCGCGCCGACGAGCACGAGCAGCGAGAAGCCCGACGGCGCGCCGGTCGTGATCACGCCGATCGCGCTCACGTCGAGCTTGTCGAGGAGCCGGAGGTCGATCGCGCCGACGTAGCGGCCGCGCTCGGGCTGGTGCGCGAGGAAACCGGCCAGGGTCGCGGTCGGCGTGCGCATCGACAGGCCGACGCCGGTGGGCGGCCGGAAGCCGACGTCGAGGTCCGCGAAGCCGAGGTTGCCGCCGTCGTCGGGGAACGCGAGCCGGGCGCGCACGCCAAGCCCCATCACGCGCGCGGTGATCGGCCCGAGCGCGACCGCGGCGTGGAGGCCGACCGTGAGGTCGAGCGCGCGCGGCGCCGGCGCGATCGCCAGATCGATCGCGTCGAGGCGCACCGGCCCGACGCCGGCGCCTATCGGGATCGTTGCGCCGAGGCCGACGCCGCCGCGCAGCTCGAGGCCGCGGTCGCTCGACAGCGTGACGCCGAGGTCGAACGCCGCGCGCGCGCCGTCGCCCGGGACGATCGCGCGCAGGAAGCCGTCGCCGTCGCCGGGCGCGAGCACGAACGCCGCCGACGTCGCGTCGATCGCCAGCGCGATCGCCTGGCGCGACGGCCGCGCGTCGATCGAGAGCTCGAGCCGCAGCTTGCCGATCTCGAGCCGCGTGCCGTCCGACGATCCGAGGCGGAAGGCCGGCTCGTCCGCCGCGCCGATCCGCTCGATCACGAGCGAGGCGCGCGCCGCGGTCGCCGGCGACGCCAGCGGCGCGAGCGACACGCCGTCGGGGCCGATCACCAGGCCCGGCACCTCGCCCTCGGCGGTGAGCGAGAGCCGCCAGTCGCCGCGCGTCTCGGTCCATTCGCTGCCGATCCACGGCCCGATCAAGAGCCCGCGCGTGCCGCCCGGGTGCTCGGCCGACGACGCAATCGCGACGAGCCCCACCCGCGCGGGCACCGGCGGGCCGCCGACGGCCGGCAGGCCGGGCAGGTTGAGGACGAAGCGCGGCAGGTGCGTGCGCTCGAGCTCCGACAGATCGACCGGCGGCGGCGGCGGCGTCGCCTCGTCGAGCGGCATCCCGATCGGGCCCATCTCGACGTCGGCCTCCGCGCCCGGCGTCGCGATCGGCGCCGGCTCGGTCGCGAGCGTGTCGACGCGCGTCGACAGCCGCAGCTCGCGCGCCAGCGCGTGCAGCCGCGGGAACAGCCGCGCCGCCAGCTCGTGCGCGTCGTGGGCGGTCGCGAGCCCGTTCGGGAAGTACGCGGCCGCGAGCGCGCCGCGCGGATCGCCGATCACGTCCGCGATGCGCGCGCGCTCGATGCGATCGACCGACCACGGCAGGCGCACGACCTCGCCGCCCGCGACCTCGAGCGGCGTCGGCGGGATCTCCTCCGCCGGCGTGATCAGCGTGAGCAGGGCCGCCGTGCGGAACAGGCGCGGATGCCGCGCGCGCAGCCAGCGCGCCACGAGCCACGCCGCGAGATCGGCGCCGAGGCCCGCCACCTGCGCTCCGAGCGTCGGATCGTTCACCACCGCCTCGATCCCGCGCACCGCCGCGAACAGCTCGCCGCCGAGCTCGAGCAAGCCGGCCAGGCCCTCCCACGACGACAGCGCCGCCTCGTCGAGCACCGCGACCGCGCCCGCGAGCTCGGCGAGCCGCGTCAGCTCGGCGACCAGCGACGCGTCGCGCGTCGCGCCGACCCGTCCGACCGCACGCAGCAACGCCGCGGCGCCTGCCGGGACCTGCGCGGCGATCGCGAGCGGCGCCAGCAGCTCGGCCAGCTCGTCACGAAGCGTCGACGCCAGTGTGCCGGCCATGGGTGCCCGCCCCCGCGAGCGACCGCGACGCTAGCAGAGCACGCGCGCCGCGCACAAGGCGGGAGTCCCATTCTGATATCGTCCGCGCACATGCCGAGTGCGCTCTTCGATCGGTTGTTCCCCGTCTTCGACGAGACGTTCGCCGCCACCGTCATGGCCGGCAGTGCGCACTGGCCGCCCGGCCAGTTCGGCAACGTGATGGGCGACGTCCACACGATCATGGTGCACGTCACCGTCGGGTGGCCGAGCCGCAACGCGTCCGATCGCTTCGTGCGCCGCGTGCTCACCGAGCAGAACGGCACCGCCAAGGCGGGCGGCGCCAACGTCACGCCGTGCGAGGAGTGCGCGGGGGTCGCCGCCAACACCACCAACTGTTACTGCAAGTGGGGCCACACCACGCAGTACTACATCTCCGGCGACGGCACGGTCGCGCGCCTCATCGGCGACCTCCGCCACGAGGAGCGCATCACGATCCACGGCAACCACACGAACGGGTGGGCGGTGGGCTGCGAGACCGGCAACCTCGTCACGACCGCGGCGCCGCCCGGCGACGACTGGGTGCGCGCGTCGCACACGCCCGCCGCCGAGGACATCCCGGGCGCGACGCTGTGGCTGCGCGATCACGGCAACGGCGCGCAGCGCGAGGTGATCGCGAGCTGGTGGACCACCGCCAACTGGCGCACGCCGATGCGCGAGGCCGACGCCGATCACCCGGTCCGCATGCTGTTCAGCGAGTGGCAGTACCGCGCGTGGGCCTTGCTCGGCCGGTTCCTCGCCGAGCAGTTCGAGGTGCCGCGCAACTTCCCGGTGCTGCCGCACGGCCTGCGCAGCCGCGAGATTCGGCGCTCGGCCAACTGGCGGCGCATCCTCCTCGCCGATCCCAACTTCGACGCGCTCATCGCGACGTTCCCGGCGGGATGGAACATGGCCGCCGATCAGTTCCTGCCGGCGAACACCGCGGCGCTCGAGACCGAGTACGACGATCGCGTGGTGGCGGTCGACAGCGACGACGACGGTGACATCGACTACCGGCGTAACGACGCCTGGACGCGGCTGATCCAGCACTACCGCGGCTTCCACGGCCACGGCTTCTCGGGCAGCAACTCGGGCAGTGATCACGACTGCCCCGGTTCGCTCTTCGACTGGCACCGGTTCGCGCGAGAGGTCTGGGACTGGTGGTGGTGGCCGTTCGATCTCGAGGTCGACGCCGACGGCCTGGGCACGACGACCGCGCTGCCGCACCGCGGCTACCGCGCGCCGGTCGGCGATACGCCGCTGCACGAGTACTTCTTCGACGGGGCCGAGCCACTTCGGTACATCTTCCGCGAGACCGAGGGCCTCCACGGCGCCGACTCGTCGCCGCTCACGTGGGAGCTCGATCCGGTGTCGCCCGTGTACGCGATGGCCAACGGCGAGCTCGTCGCCGCGCGCATGGTGGCGCCGCGCGCCGGCGAGGTGAACCTGTCGTTCGTGCTGGTGCGCCACCGCGTGTATCACGAGCCCGCGGTCGCGGCCGGCGCGGGCGGCGCCGTGCCGGACGACGGGCGCATCGACTACGACGCCGCGGCATCGACCGTCTACTCGCTCTACGTGCACGTCGAGGAGCCGCCGGGCACCGACTACGATCAGGTCAGTCCCGACAACCCCGACTGGCTCAATCGCGTGATCATGCGCTTCCGCGAGTGCACGATCGGGATCGCGTACTTCGATGGCGACGCCGTGGCGGGGATCGCGGGGCACCCGGACATCGAGGACGCGGCGTGGACCTCGGTGCCGCCCGGCGCGCCGGCCCGGCCCACGCTCCTGGACGGGTGGCGCCTCGACGAGGCGGCGCTGCGCACGTTCCTCGACGACCTGCGCAACGGCGACATCGCGTTCGCGCCGACCGCGGCGCAGACGATGCCGATCCAGATCGTGCTCGGCGACTTCCTCGGCAACGGCGGCACGATCCGGACCGATGGCGCGCTCGACACGCCGGGCGTCCGCGTCGAGACCTTCTCGCCGAGCTTCGTGCCGC
This sequence comes from Myxococcales bacterium, assembly GCA_043737575.1. Classification (GTDB taxonomy): domain Bacteria; phylum Myxococcota_A; class Polyangia; order Haliangiales; family Haliangiaceae; genus UBA2376. The sequence continues at coordinate 5,375 of JAYTAJ010000519.1, forward strand.
CGGACGCCGCGCTGGTGAACGCCTGGGCCGATCGACCGCCGGACACGATGCCGTACCGGTGGCGGATCATCGACTGGGCGCGCGCGCTCACCGCGGACGAGCGCGCCGACTTCGTGACACGCGGGATCGATCTGGATCTCGCCGACTGGTGGCGGGCCGTCGCCGCGCACACGCTCGCCGATCCGAGCGGGCTCACGCTCCCGGCCAACGGCTGGGTCATCCAGGTGCGCCCCGACGACTTCATCACCTGGATCAACGGCGTCACCTGGCGCAGCGAGTGGCCGAAGTATCGGACCGGGACTCCCGCGCCCGCGCGCCCGCGCAGCCGCCGCATCTAGCGTATCGTCCGCCCGGGATGCCGACGGAGCTCTTCGCGCGGTTGTCGACGATCCTCGACGAGACGTTCGCCGCGACGACGATGGCGGGGAACGCGAACTGGAACGGCGGCGGCTTCGGCGGCGTGCTCGGCGACATCCACACGATCGTCCCGCACCAGACCGCGGGCTGGCCGCCGCGCAACTCCGGCCACAACTTCGTCCGGCGCTACACCACGCGGCGCTACGGCGAGAACGGTGCCGGCGCGGTCGTGCCGTGCGGCAGCTGCGGCGGCCCCGCGCTCCCTCCGCCGGTGGTCGCGTGCGACTGCAAGTGGGGCGTCGGCCCGCAGTACTACATCTCGTACGACGGCACGGTCGCGCGCGTGATCGGCGACGTCCGCCACCAGGAGCGCCTGACGTTCCACGGCAACCACGTCAGCGCGTGGTCGATCGGCGTCGAGACCGGCAACCTCTTCACGACCGCGCGGCCGCCCGGCGGCTGGATCCGCGCGTCCCGCACGCCGGCCGTCGAGGACCTCCCGGGCGCCAACCTGTGGTTTTTCGATCACCGCTGGGGTGTCCCCCGCGAGGTGATCGCTTGCTGGTGGACGACCGCCAACTGGCGCTTGCCGATGCGCGAGCCCGTCGCCGCCGCCGACGCGGTGCGCATGCTGTTCAGCGAGCAGCAGTATCGCGCGTGGAGCCGACTGGCACGCTTCCTGGCCGAGCAGTTCAATGTGCCGCGCAACTTCCCGGTGCTGCCGCACGCCCAGCGCGGTGACGAGACGCGGCGCTCGGCCGCGTGGCGGCGCATCCTCCTCGCGGACCCGAACTTCGACGGCATCATCGCGACGTTTCCCGCCGGCTGGAACATGGGGGCCGATCAGTTCCTGCCCGCGAACGCGGCCGCCCTCGAGGTGGCGTACGACAACCGCACCGTGAGCGTCGACTCCGACGGCGACGGCGACATCGACTTCCGGCACAACGGCGCGTGGACGCGGATGATCGAGCACTTCCGCGGCTTCCACGGCCATGGCTTCTCGGGCCACAACGGCGGCCACGATCACGACTGCCCCGGGCCGCTCTTCGACTGGCACCGTTTAGCGCGCGAGGTGTGGGACTGGTGGTGGTTCCCGTTCGACCTGCGCGCGCTCGTCCCGGCGCCCGGACAGTTCACGACCGCGGCGGGGCGCCGCCCGGACGCGCGCGCCGACGGCAACACGCCGCTCCTCGAGTACTTCTGGGACGAGCAGGGCGACCCGCTGGTGCCGGGGAGCCAGCACGCGTCGCGCGCGCGCGACGGCATCCACGGCAATGAGTCGTCGCCGGCGACGTTCCGACTCGAGCCGTCGTCTCCCGTCTATGCGATGGCGAACGGCGAGCTCGTCGCCGCGCGGCTCGAGGCGCCGGACCTCGGGCCCGTCGTCGGCGGTCGCGTGAGCCTGGCCTTCGCGCTGGTCCGCCACGAGGTCTTCCACCAGCCGGCGCCCGCCGCGGCGGCCGGTGGCGCCGCGGCGCCGGCCGCGGGACGCATCGACTACGATGTCGCGCCGGCGACGATCTACTCGCTGTACATGCACCTCGGCTCGCCCGCCGGGATCAGCTTCGATGCGGTGTCGGTCGACAACCCCGACTGGCTCAACCGCGTGATCGTCCGGCGCAAGGAGTGCCAGCTCGGCATCGCGCACTTCGACGGCGATCCGGCGCACGTGCCGCCGATCCCCGCGCATCCGGGCGCGCCCGCGGTCGCGTGGACCTCGCAGCCGCCCGGCCTGCCGGCGCGGCCGACGCTGATCGATGGCTGGCGCGCCGACGACGCGGCGCTGCGCACGTTCATCGACGATCTGCGCGCCGGGCGGGTGGCGCTCGCGCCGCACGCGGCGTCGACGATGCCGATCGAGATCATCCTGGGCGACTTCCTCGGCCTCGGCGGCACGGTCGACGTGAACGGGCCGGTCCACGGCGTCCGCGTCGAGGCGTTCTCGCCGGCGTTCCTGCCGCCCGGCTTCGTCCCGCTGATCAGCTGGGTCCTCGGCGCCCTGGTGCCGAACGGGCTCATTCCCTACGAGAGCGAATGGGCGCACACCTACCCGGCGGCCGAGCAGGCCGCCTTCGATGCCCGCGGCATCGATCCTGTGCGCATGCAGTGGTGGCCGCAGGTCGCCGCGCACGTGGCCGCCGATCTGCGCGCGCTGCCGCCCGGCGCACGGCTACCCCTCGACGGGGTCGTCAACCACGTTCGACCGCTCGAGGTGACGGCCTGGATCAACGGCGTCACCTGGCGCAGCGAGTGGCCGAAGTACCGCGTCGCCGGCGCGGCGCCGGCCCGCTCGCGGAGCCGCCGCGTGTAGTGATAGCCTCAGCGCATGGTGCGCGCGTTGCTGGTCGTGCTGGTCGTGCTGGTCGTGCTCGCCGCCGCCTGTCGCGGCAAGAACGCCGTCCCCGCGCCGCGCGGACAGGACGCGCTCGATGCCGACGCGACGCAGCCCCTCGACGCGACGCAGCCCCCCGACGCGACGCAGCCCCCCGACGCGACGGTCGGCGACTCGCTCGCGCGCGTCCTCGCCGCCGAGGCCGCCGGCCCGGCCCTGCTGGTCGAGGAGCCAGGCGGCCTCGTCGCCCACACGCCCGCCGGCGCCGCCGTGCGCACGCTCGTCGCCGGCCCGGTCTCGCGCGTCGCTCGCGCCGGCGACATCGTCTGGTTCATCCGCGGCGGCCGGCTCGAAGCGCTCGATCTCGCCGCGCCGCCCGGCGCGCCGATCGCGATCCTCGACGACATGCCCGACCTCGGCTTCGAGATCGACGGCACGCTGTGCGACGCGTGCGTGCTCGTCTCGACCGAGCCGCCCGGCGTGAACGTCGTCACCGAGCCGCTCGCCTCCGGCGGCGAGCTCGACGGCGAGGCCGCCCGCCGCTTCGAGCGCGACCGCGCGATCGCGCTGGCCGCCCATCCGCGCGTCGCCGCCGCCGCGCCCGCCTTCCTCGCGACCTTGCGCGGCCGCCCGCGATCGCGGAATCACGATCTCGAGCTCTCCGATCAGACGTGGCCAGTCCCCGCGAGCGCGCGCTCGAAGAACGACTGTCCGGACTGCCGTGCTTCCCGAGAGGTCGAGTGTCCGGAATGCGGCCGTGGCTTCCCGCTGCCCGCGCTCGGCTGGGTCCTCGTCGTCGCCGACCGCAAGTGCAGCTGCGCCGAGGACCGCTGCTGGGCGACCTGCGTCCTCCACGACCCGGCGCGCGGCCTCCACGCGGCCCCGTCCGACCCCACCGCCTGGCGCTCCGACGTCGCGCCCGAGCGCACCTGCAGTCCCGTCCTCGATCGCGCCGGCACCGCCTACGTCCTCGACGCGCACCGCGTCTGCACC
>JAYTAJ010000520.1:0-1657 GCA_043737575.1 Myxococcales bacterium
AGCGACCTCGCGCCCGAGACCCCGATCACCTTCGCGCCGATCGACAGCGGCTTCGCGCCGTCGACCGCGGCGGTCGGCGCACCGACCGTCGTCACCGCGCCCAACCAGCTGTGGACCGCGGCGATCGTCGGCACCAAGATCTACGTGCCGTCGATCTCGGCCGCGCCCGCGCCGCCGACCAACTTCCAGTCGAACCTGCACGGCGTGCTCCTGGTCGGCGATCTCGGCACCCGCATGGAGGACCGCGGCCGCAACGGCACGATGGTGCTGCCGCGCCTGGTCCGCGATCAGATCCCCGACACCGGGCCGCGCCAGTTCCTCGCCGACGTCGTCGACGTCGACTTCATCGGCACCACCGTCGCGTACGTCGCGTCGCGCGGCGCCGACACCGTGCAGCGGGTCGTCCTCGACCCGGCGCTGGGCCCGCTGCTCGGCTCGCCGCAGAACAAGCAGATCGAGCTCAACGTCGTGCCGAGCGGCTCGAGCCTGGCGTGCCAGACCCCGACCGGCATCGCCACCGCCCACGTCGGCGCGCGCGCGTTCGTGAACTGCTGGGTCACGCGCTCGCTCGGCGTGATCGATCTGTCGCAGCAGACCCTGATCGCGACGGTGGCGTCATCGGCGATCGCCGCGGGCGAGCGCGACGTCCAGGACGGGCGCCGGTTCTTCTTCACCGCTCGCGGTCGCTGGTCCAACAGCGGCTGGAGTGACTGCGCGTCGTGTCACCCCGACGGCCTCACCGACAACGTGACGTGGAGCTTCGCCGCCGGGCCGCGGCAGTCGACGTCGATGGACGGCACCTACAGCCATGGCATCGGCGCGCAGAAGCCGCGGGTGCTGAACTGGACCGGCATCTTCGACGAGATGCACGACTTCGAGCGCAACACCCGCGGCGTGTCGGGCGGCAAGGGCGCGGTCACGCGGCCCGATCCGACGATCGCGGGCGCGGTGTGCGGCAACCTCGCGCAGGAGGCCCAGGTCGCGATCTCGGCCGACGGTCTCGGTCGCTCGGTGAAGCTCGACCAGGACGTCGCCGGCAACTGCACCGACGACTGGGACAAGGTCGACGCCTACGCGCGCACCGTCCGTCCGCCGGCCGCGCTGCGCAAGCTCGACGACGCGGCGGTCAGCCGCGGCGCGGCGCTGTTCGGCCTCGCGACCGCGACCGCGAACAACGCCGGCTGCGTGAAGTGTCACGGCGGCGCCGGCTGGACCGCGTCGCGCCGCGCCTTCACGCCCGGCCCGACCGACCCGTCGCCGTTCACCACCGTCGGATTCACGCCGCCGTCGGCGTGGGCGCCCGCGACCACGACCGCAGGCTGGAACTTCCACACCACGCAGATCGCGACCCAGCCGGCGTCGGCGTTGTTCGACGGCTTCGAGAGCACCAGCCGCGCCGCACCCAACCAGGTCGCGTGCGTCTTGCGCAACGTCGGCAGCTTCGGCAACGACACCCTCGAGCGGCGCCTGGTCAGCGGCGTGCTGGTCCGGGCCCAGGGTCGGCTCGGCTACAACATCCCGTCGCTGTACGGCCTCGCGGTCGGTGCGCCGTACCTGCACCACGGCGGCGCCGACGATCTGATCGATCTGTTCGACAACCCGGCCTGGCAGGCCCACGCGACCGCGGGCAACCCGGTCTGGCTCGCGACCGGCACGC
>JAYTAJ010000521.1:0-9051 GCA_043737575.1 Myxococcales bacterium
CCGGTTCGACATCCGCTACGCGCCCGGCGCGATCGTCGCGACCATCCACGACGCGATCATGGTGATCGGCGTGTTCTCGGTGACCTGGACCGAGGTGTCCTTGACCTCGGTCGCCGCGCTCTTGACCGTGGTCGGCTTCTCGGTGAACGACACCGTCGTCATCTTCGACCGCATCCGCGAGAACCAGGTGAAGCTGAAGGACAAGAAGCTCGACCGGATCGTCGACATCTCGCTCAACGAGGTCGTGGTCCGCTCGATCCTCACGTCGTCGACCCTGTTCGCGGTGACGCTGATGATGAACATCTTCGGCACCGGCCTGGTCCGCAACTTCGCCTTCGCGATGAACGCCGGCATCATCACCGGCGCGTACTCGTCGATCTTCCTCGCGCCGCCGCTGTTCCTGTGGGTCGCGAAGAAGTTCTACAGCGGCTCGGCTCCGGTCCGTCGCGGCACCGCGGCGGCCAGCGCCACCGCGTCCGAGGCGTAGCGCGCGCCGCCGCCCCTGCACATCTGCGCAGGGAGATCGGCGCGATCGTCGACGGTGGTGTCAGAGCCCGCGCGTAGCGTGCGCGCGTGCTCGACGTCCGCTCGCTCGACGACGCCGTGGTGGCGCGGCTCGCCGCGCGGCTGCGCGTGCGCAACGCCACCGCGCGCTGCCTGGTCGCGCGCGGTCACGGCGGCGACGGCGCCGACAGCTTCCTCGACCCGCGGCTCAGCCGGCTGCGGCGCCCCGAGGGCGAGCTGGCGATGGCCGGGTTCGCGGTCGCCGCCGACCGCGTGACCCGCGCGGTCCTGCGGCGCGAGCGCATCGCGGTGTTCGGCGACTACGACGTCGACGGCGTCACCACCTGCGCGCTGCTCACCAGCTTCCTGCGCGGCTGCGGCGCCGAGGTCACCGCGCGGGTGGCGCGGCGCGACGAGGGCTACGGCTTCGGCGCCGCTCCCGCCGCCGAGCTGATCGCGGCGCGGCCCGGCCTCATCATCACCGGCGACTGCGGCACCAGCGACGTCGAGTCGATCACCAGCGCGCGGGCCGCGGGCATCGACGTCATCGTCGTCGATCATCACACCGTCCCCGACCGCGGCGTCCATCCCGCCTACGCGCTGGTGAACCCGTACCGCGGCGACTCGGCGTTCCCGTTCCGCGGCATGGCCTCGGTCGGCATCGCCTTCTACCTGGTCGCGGCGGTCAAGACCCGCCTCGCGGCCCAGGGCCACTTCGCGACCCGCCGCGCGCCCGATCCGCGCGACCTGCTCGATCTGGTCGCGCTCGGTACCGTCGCCGATCTGGTGCCGCTCACCCACGAGAACCGCATCCTCGCCGCGGCCGGGCTGCGGGTCGCGGCCGAGCGGCGCCGGCCTGGCCTCGCCGCGCTGCTCGCCGCCGCGGGCGTCCAGCCCGATCAGCCGATCGACGAGAAGGTGCTGTCGTGGAAGCTGTCGCCGCGGCTCAACGCGCCCGGGCGGCTCGGTGACGCGGCGCCGTCGCTGGCGCTGCTGCTGGCGTCGGCGATCGACGCCGGCGCGTGCGCCGACGCGCTCGAGCTGGCGAACACCGCGCGCCGCGCCGCGCAGGACGTCGCGACCGCCGAGGCCTTCGCCGCGGTCGGCGATCCCAGCGACGCCGCGATCGTGGTCGCCAGCGATCGCTGGCTGCCGGGCGTGGTCGGCATCGTCGCCGCCAAGCTGGTCGATCGCTTCGCCCGCCCCGCGTTCGTGATCGCGATCGACGCCGCGACCGGCGTCGGCCGCGGCTCGGCTCGCACCGCCGGCGGCGTCGATCTGTACCGATCGCTCGCCGCGTGCGCGCCGCTGCTCGAGAAGTTCGGCGGCCACGCCGCCGCCGCCGGGCTGACGGTGCGCGCCGACGCGATCGCCGAGCTGCGCGCCGCCCTGGGCGCCGCCGTCCTCGCCGCTGGCTCGGGACCGGTGGTGCGCCACGACGCCGACGCCGAGGTCGCGCTCGGCGAGGTCGACGAGGCGCTGTGCGCCGAGCTCGCGACCCTCGGCCCGTTCGGCCAGGACAACCCCGAGCCGCGCCTGGTCGCCCGCGATCTGCGCGTCACCGCCAGCCGCCGCGTCGGCGATGGCTCGCACCTCAAGCTCGAGCTGACCGAGCTGCGCGGCGCCGGCATCACCCGCAGCGCCATCGGCTTCGGTCTCGGCGATCGCGACCCCGGCGTCGGTGCCCGCGTCGACGTCGCCTTCCGCCCGACCGCCTCGAGCTGGCAGGGCAAGACCCGCGTCGAGCTCGAGCTGCGCGACGTCCGGACCCGCACGTAGCCGCGTGTCCGGGAATGTCCGGATCCCGGACGTCGGCGTCCGAGTCTCGGACACCCGGACAGCCGGCGCGTGTCATCCGGGTCGCTTCCGACTGGCACGATCCCTGAAGCAAGGGGGATCGCCAGGAGGTCTACGTGCATGCTACTCTCGCTCCCAACATGGTCGGAATGGATAAACACAAGCGTCCATTGGGTGGTTTCGAGCCGATGCGGGTCATCGAGTACAACGCGCTCATCGAGCGCGGCGTTCTCGGCGAAGCCAAGGTCGAGCTCCTCGACGGCGAGCTGGTCGCCATGAGCCCGCAGCAGGTTCGCCACGCCAGCGTGGTCGAGCAACTCACCGCGCGCTTGTACCGCCAGCTCGGCGCCGACCTCCGCATCCGCTGTCAGCTCCCCATGGTCCTCGGCGCGCTGTCCTCGCCCGAGCCGGATCTGGTGGTGTCGTCTCACGGCGCGACCCTCGATCACCCGACGACTGCCTACCTCGTCGTCGAGGTGACCGACTCGACCCTGGACAACGACGAGCGCAAGATCGGCATCTACGCCCGCGCCAACCTGCCCGTGTACTGGCTGTTCGATCTGGTCCATCGGGTCGTCCGCGTCCACACGCATCCCGATCCGGTGCTCGGCGTTTACCGCTCGGTCACGCTCCACCACCGCGGCGACGTGCTGCGGCTGGCGTCGCTGCCCGCCCTCGCCGTGGAGCTCGCCGACCTGCTCGGCTGATCGATCAGCCGATCGGTGACGTGAACGGTCAGCCCTTCACCGCGCCGGCGGTGAGGCCGCCGACCAGGAACTTCTGGAGCACGTAGAAGAGCGCCATCACCGGCAGGCTGGTGACCAGGGCGCCTGCGGCGAAGCGACCCCAGTCGGCGGTGAACTGACCGACGCTGGACTGCAGCATCACCGGCAGCGTGTACTTGCCCTCGTCGGTGAGGAAGGTCGACGCCATGATGAACTCGTTCCAGGCGGTCATGAACGAGAACAGCGCCGTGACCGCGATGCCGGGGCGGGCGAGGGGCAAGACGATGGTCCAGAAGATCCGGAACGGTCCGGCGCCGTCGACCCGCGCCGCCTCGAATAGCTCTCGCGGCAGCGAGTCGAAGTAGCCCTTGAGCGTCCACACGCAGAACGGGATCGCGGTGGTCGAGTAGACCAGCACCAGGCCGGCGAGGGAGTTGAGGAGGCCGAGCTGATGCAGCAGCACGTACAGCGGGATGATCAGCAGCGACGCCGGAAACATCTGGACGACCAGGAAGCCGGTGAGCGCGCTCTTGCGGCCGGGGAAGCGGAACCGCGACAGCGCGTAGGCGGCCGAGCACGACAGCGCGATACCGACGACGGTGGTGGCGATGGCGACCGCGAGCGACGCGCCAGCGTGGTGGAGGAACGACAGCGAGCCGTCGCTGCCGCGAGCCCCGAGCAGATCGCGGAAGTGATCGAGCGTGACCGCGCGCGGGATCGGCGACGCCGACAGCGCGAACTGGCGGCCGGGCTCGAACGCCTTCTTGACGACCAGGACGACCGGGTACAGCACGACCGCGGTCGCGAGCGCGATGCCGAGGTGCACCGCGATCACGATCGGCAGCGGCGGCCGCCGCGCGCCCGCGGTCATGGCCGCGCCTCCTCGGACGAGCCGGCGATGGCGCGGCCGATCAGCGTCCACGCCAGGAGCAGCAAGAAGATGATCGTGCCGAGGGCGGCGGCCATCCCGTACTGCTCGCCTCGCTCGAAGGCCCAGCGGTACGCCGCGGTGACCAGGATGTCGGTCGAGCCGCCCGGCTTGCCGCCCGAGACCAGCAAGATGACGTTGAACATGTTGAAGGTCCAGATCGACCCGAGGACGACCGCGGGGCCGAGGGCCGGCCGCAGGTGGGGCAGGGTGATCTCGCGGAAGCGCTGCCACGCGCTGGCGCCGTCGACCTCGGCCGCCTCCTCGAGCTCGCGCGGGATCGACTCGAGGGCGCCGAGCGCGACGACCATCATGAATGGGAAGCCGAGCCAGGTGTTGGTCACGACGTTGGCCGAGAACGCGGTCGCCCACGACGAGAACCACGACACGCCGTCGAGCCCGAGCTCGTGCAGGAGCGAGTTGACCGCGCCGTACTCGCCCTGGAACATGCCCTTCCAGATCAGCGCGGTGATGTAGTTCGGCACCGCCCACGGGATGATCAACAGCACCCGCCACACCCCCTTGGCGCGCAGCCAGGTCTGCCGCAGCGCCAGCGCCAGCATCGTGCCGATCACGACGTGGAACAGCACGTTGACGAACGTCCACGCCAGGGTCACACCGAGCGTGAACCAGAAGTTGAGCGGATCGCCGAGGCCGTGGCCGTCGCCCGACAGGATGCGGCGGAAGTTGTCGAAGCCGACGAAGGTCCAGCGGCCGTGGTGGTGATCGTAGAAGCCGAGCGCGAGCCCGACCGCGAACGGCACGACGACCAGGATCAGCATCGCGATCCCGGCCGGGGCGAGAAAGCCGAGGGCGATGCGGTGCTCGCGCATGGTCGCCAGCACTCGCGTGGTCGCGCCGCGCTGGTGGGCGACGCCGAGGCCGATCGCGATCGCGCCGACCACGGTCGCGAGGATCGGCCCGCCCCACCACGCCGCGGGGATGGCCCACGCGCCGACGCCGATCGCGACGCCGACGCCCCCGGCGCGGCCGCGGGCCAGGCTCGCGCCGGCCGCTGCGATCACCAGGCCGAGCCCGGCGACGCCGAGCAGCGCGAGCCACGGCAGGCTGCGACGCGGCACGGCCGCGGCGGTCACCGCAATCGCCGGATCGCCCGACGCGGTCGCGATCGCCGCCACCGCGCGACCGCTGCCGTCGGGCAGGAGCGCGACGAACCCGCCGTCGCGATCGAAGCGGGTCGCGGCGTCGTAGAGCAGCTTGTCGGCGGCGGGCGCGCCCGGGCCGCCGAGGGAGCGATCGCCGCCCGGCGTCCGCGCGACGCGACGCGCGAGGAAGGCGTGGTGCTTGCTCGCGATCGGCGGGCCGACCACCGCGGCGGCGGCGGTGGCGTGGACCGGGGCGTCGCCGCGCGCGATCGCCGCGGCCGCGGCCTGGGCGTGGGCGGTCGCGCGCTCGATCGCCTCGCGATTGCGGGTGCGGACGAAGGCGGCGACGACGACGATCCACAGCACCACGCTGGCGATCGCGACGTCGCGCAGCGCCCGCCGCGCCCCCGGATGCCGCGTCACCGCGCGGGCCTCGGCGAGCTGGGTCATCGCCGCTCCGCCCGCGCGTAGGTCGCGATCTCGGACGCGGCGCGCTCGAGCCCGTCGGCCGGCGACGTCGCGCCGCTGACGATCTGGCCGAGCGCGTTCTTGTACGGCGTCCACACCGCGCGCATCGCCGGCGACGCCGGCATCGGCACCGTGTGCGCGAGCTGATCGCGGAACGCCCGCAGCACCGGATCGGCGGCGAGCGCGCCGGTGTACGCCGCGGGGTTCGGCACCACCTGGTGCGCCGCGGTCGCGCGCCGCGTCGCCGCCGCGTCGTCGGTCAGCGCCAGGACGATCGCGATCGCCGCTTGCTTGTCGCGGGCCCGCGCGCTCATCAGCACGCCCTCGGCGCCGAGGAACGGCGCGGCGGGTTCGCCGGTCGCCGACACGATCGGCAAGGTCGTCACTGTCCACGGCACGCCCGCGGCGATGTCGGCGACGAACCACGGGCCCGACAGCGCCATCGCCGCCTTGCCCTCGGAGAACAGGGTCGCGGTCAGCGCGCCGTCGGCGTCGCGCGGCACCACGCCGCGGACCACCAGCTCGCGGGCGAACCCGGCCGCGGCGACCCCGGGCGCGGTCGCGATCGTCGGCTGATCGCCGTCCATCACCCGGCCGCCGTGCCCGTGCAGCCACGCCGCGTGGGCGTACAGATCGTCGACCGGATACGCCAGCGGGAAGATGCCGCGGGCGCGGAAGCCCGGCGCCATCGCGATCAGCGCGTCGGTGGTGCGCGGCGGCTCGGGCACCAGATCGGTCCGCACGAACAGCGCCAGCGACTTCACCGCCAGCGGCAGGCCCCACAGCGAGCCGCGGTACGCCATCGTCGCCAGCGCGTCGGGCGCGAACCGGGCCGCGGTCGCGTCGTCGATCCAGAACTCGATCGGCTCGAGGATCCCGGCCGCGGTCCAATCGCCCAGGCGATCCTGCGAGTAGATGAACAGGTCGGGGCCGTTGCCGTTGGGGATCGCGCTGGTGAGCTTGTCGCCGAAGCCGTCGTACGGCACCGCGACCACCGCCAGCGACTGATCGGGGTGCGCGTGGTTCCAGTCGTCGGCCAGCGCCTCGAGGGCGGCGCGCTCGGCGCCGCTGTACGCGTGCCACAGGGTCACGTCGGCGTCGGTGCGCGAGCCGCATGCCGCGACGACGACCGCGATCGAGAGCAGGCCGGCGCGGGTCACGCCGCGGTCACCCGCGCCTCGGACCGCGCGTCGAACCAGTGGATCGCCGCGGGATCGAGATACACCGTCACCGCGTCGCCCGGGCGCGCCGCCTGCTGCGCCGCCGCGCGCACCGTCACGTCGCCCGCGGGCGACGCGACGTGCAGCACCACCTCGGATCCCAGCATCTCGCGCAACGACACCGCGCCCGGCAGCGCGACCCGATCGCGGCCCGGCTCGAGGGTCACGTCCTCGGGGCGGATGCCGAGCACCATCTCGCCGCCGACACCCTCGGGGGCGGGCAGGGTGAAGCCGAGGCCACGGGCCCGGCGGCCGCCACCGTCGTCGCCGACCCCGACCGCCGCGGTCAGGAAGTTCATCGTCGGCGTGCCGAAGAAGCCCGCGACGAAGCGGTTGGCCGGCCGCTGGTAGATGTCGAGCGGCGTGCCGACCTGCTGCACCTCGCCGTCCTTCAGCACGACGATGCGATCGGCCAGGGTCATCGCCTCGATCTGATCGTGGGTGACGTACAAGGACGTCGCCTTGGCGTCGCGATGGATGCGCGCGATCTCGCGCCGCATCTCGCCGCGCAGCTTGGCGTCGAGGTTCGACAGCGGCTCGTCGAACAGGAACACCTTCGGCTTGCGCACCACCGCGCGGCCGATCGCGACCCGCTGGCGCTGGCCGCCCGACAAGGCCTTGGGCCGCCGCTCGAGGAACGCGGTCAGCCCCAGCGCCTCGGCGACCTCGGCGACGCGGGCGTTGATCTCGGCCTCGGGCGCGCGCCGGATGCGCAGCGCGAACGCCAGATTCTCGAACACCGTCATGTGCGGATACAGCGCGTAGCTCTGGAACACCATCGCGAGATCGCGCTGGGCCGGCTGCAGCGCGGTCACGTCCCGGCCGTCGATGAAGACCTTGCCCTCGGTCGGCTCCTCGAGCCCCGCGACGATCCGCAGCGTCGTCGACTTGCCGCAGCCCGACGGCCCGATCAGCACCACCAGCTCGCCCGACGGGAACGTCAGGTCGAGGCGCTCCACCGCCGCGCGCGTCGCCTTCGCGTTGTCGTACAGCTTGCGGATGCCCTGGAGCCGGACTTCACACATGGAGGCACATGGCTGGCAGCGAAGCAACCCATCGGCCAGCCCGGCGCGCCGCGATCCCGCCGCGATGTCGGTCGGTTACGATGTCGGCACGGCGGCGGCGCGGGCGTCGGGGTTGCGTTTGGCAACGCGTGCGTTCGTCGACGGCGGCCCACCGCCACCGACAGGTTCTCACCGCACCCGCCGCTACACCTCGCCGCGATGTCGCTCGGTTACCTCGGTGCGTAGCCGCCGCCGCAGGAGGCACGCGGGTTGCGTAGCGAGCTTCGCATGCGCTCCATCGTCGTCGTGCTCGCGGTCCTGACGCCGTCCCTCGCCCTGGCGCAACCCGGGGCCGCGCCCGTCGAGACCGCGGCCGTCGTCGAGCCCGAGGTCGTCGCGCTCGACGCCCGCATCGGGCGCGACGCCGCGAACGGCCGCGCGTACTTCACCGAGACCGCCCTCACCGCGCCCGCGGGCAGCGTGTCGATCGCGGTGCGCATGCCGACCGCGCCAGGCGCCGAGGCCCAGGTCCGCTACGCGATCACCGACTGGCTCGAGGTCGGCGTCGGCGGCATCGGCATCATGGCCTACGAGCTCGAGGGCGTACCGAGCGTCCACGCCAAGGTCCAGCTCTGGCGCAACCGCGACACCGCGCTCGCGATCGGCCTCAGCCACTACGCCGCGCCCAGCGACGAGTCGATCACGGTGCCGACGATCGCGCTGTCGACCTGCGTCGACGGCCCCAGGTGCGGGGTGCTGATCAGCGCGACCGTGAACGCCCTCGTGTTCGGCAAGCACGAGTACTACGGCTACGACGATGGCGGCCTGGACCCCCTCGTCGCCGTCGGCGGGTCGCTGGTGATGGGCAGCACCGTGCAGTTCGTCGGCGAGCTCAACGCGACGACGGAGGGCGACGACCTCTACCTGCTCGGGTACGGCGGGGCGCGCTTCAACTCGCGGCGGGTCGCGTTCGACGCTGGCGTCGCGATCGGCGCCACTGAAGACGAGGCCGTGCCGTTTCCGTTTCTCGGCATGACCGGTCGGCTGTAGGGCGCCGTGGTCCGATCCCACGTCAGCGTCGCCACGAAATTCTGTCAGTCCTCGATCCTCCCCCGCCATGATCTCGCCCCGTTGGCCCCGCCCGATCGCTGCTGGCGCGAGGCACGTCTCTTGCGTAGCGTCGACGCATGCGCTTGATCGTCGGGCTGGCCGCGCTCCTTCTCCCCGCTGTCGCCGTCGCCCAACCCGGAGCCGCTCCCTCGAGCGATGCCGACCCACCGGCACGGGTCGCGGTGGTCC
>JAYTAJ010000522.1:0-1655 GCA_043737575.1 Myxococcales bacterium
GGGCTTGATCGCCGCAGGCCTGATCGCCGCGGGCTTGGTCGCCGCGGGCTCGACGGCGACGGGCGGCGCGACCGCGGTCGGCGTGGGCTCGACGGCGACCGGCGGCGCGACCGCGGTCGGCGTGGGCTCGACAGCGACGGGCGGGGCGACCGCAGTCGGGGTCGGCTCGACGCTGGTCGGCGTCGGTTCGGTCGGGATGGGATCGACCGCGGCGGCGGCGGCGGGCGTCGGATCGACCGCGGGCGGCGCGACCGGGGTCACCGACGCGGCGGGGGTCGGCGTGACCGACGGCTGCACCGCGGCGGCGGGCGTCGGCTGCGCGGGCGCGGGCGTCGAGGCCCCGCCACCGCCGAGCAGCTTCATGCCGATCAACATCGCGGCGATGCCACCGCCGAAGGCGGCGCCGATCGCGGCGAGCGGCACGCCCTTCTTCGCGGGCGCGACGTCCTCGTGGACGGCGGCGACCGCACGGGGCGGCATCGCGGCGCCGATGCCGGCTTCGATCTTGTCGAGGTCGGCGCTCGAGACCGTGAGCCCGGCCGCGGCGGCGCGAGCCGCGGCGACCGCCTTCTGGGCCTTGCCCTCGGCGATGCGCTGCTTCTCCTCGGCGGCGGCGAGCTGCTTGTGCAGGTCGCTGGTCGACGCGGTCGGCGCGGCGGCCACCACCGACTGCGAGACCGAGACCTTGGCGTCGGCGGCCTTGGCGGCGGCGTCGAGCGCCTTGCCCTCGGCCGCGCGGGCGCGCTCCTCGGCGTTGCGCACGCGTGACTCGCTCGCGGCGAGCTTGCCCTCGAGCTCGGTCACTGTGGCGGTCATGGCCTGGTTCGATCCCAGCACCGCGACCTTGGCCTCGAGCTCGGCGCGCTGCGCCGAGACGTCGGCGAGCTGGGCCTCGAGGGTGCCGATGCGGCCCTCGAGTTGCGCCTTGTCGCGCGCGGCGTCGGCGCGGATCGCGTCCTCGGCCTGGCGGATCTTGGTCTCTTCGACTGACAGCGCCTCGCGGGCGATGCGCTCGCGGTCGGCGCGGGCCTCGGACTCCCAGGTGTCGACGTCGACCAGGGTCGAGTTGGCGCGCGCGATGAAATCTTCGAGGGACGACTCGACGGTGGGCAGCGCCACCGCGGCCTGCATGAGCGACGATCGGCGCTTGCCGCGGTTGGGGGTGCTGCCGTGCCCGTTGCTACCGTTGTGCTTGTCGTCCGTGGTCGTGGCCATCAGGA
This sequence comes from Myxococcales bacterium, assembly GCA_043737575.1. Classification (GTDB taxonomy): domain Bacteria; phylum Myxococcota_A; class Polyangia; order Haliangiales; family Haliangiaceae; genus UBA2376. Next base: position 1,221 of record JAYTAJ010000522.1, read on the forward strand.
ATCCTCCGCGACTCCGTCGATGCGGAGCCGGTACTCAGTATCAAGCGCGTGCGAGATCGAGAACGCGCGGGGCACTATTGTAGCTCGAACCAGCGATCAATCGAAACCGGACTCCGATGTCGCGCGGTGGCTGTCCGAGATCTCGACGACGTCGAGGCCGTCGTGGAACTCGGCGGCGGCGCGCTCGACCGCGTCGGCCGAGAGAAATCCCTGGGCGACGACGGTGTCGCCGAAGCGGCGCCGCGGCTCCTCGCTCCAGTGCGCCGCCAGCGCGGCGAGCCACTGCTCCTCCGACAGCAGCAGCTGATCGCGCAAGAACTCGCCGAACCGGACGGTGACGAGCACCGAGGCGATGGAGGCCGAGGCAGGTGTTACGGTGACCATGTACGCTCCCGAGCGCCGAGAGTAATCGATCGAGCCGAGGGTCTGTAAAGG
>JAYTAJ010000523.1:0-3963 GCA_043737575.1 Myxococcales bacterium
CCTGGCGCCCGACGAGCTCGGGGTCGACACCCTGCAGGGCGCGGTGTTCGGCACGCCCGAGTACATGTCGCCCGAGGCGGCGCGCGGCGACGACGTCGACCTGCGCACCGACATCTACGCGGTCGGCGTGATGCTGTTCGACATGCTGTGCGGCCGGCCGCCGTTCGAGGCCGACGCCGGCAACGAGGTGCTGCACAAGCACATCCACGCGATCGTGCCGTCGCCGCGCGAGTTCGCGCCGCACCGCGAGATCACCGAGGGCGCCGAGCGGGTGATCCTGAAGTCGATGGCGAAGGATCCGGCGCGTCGCTACCAGACGATGGCCGAGCTGCGCACCGATCTGCAGAACGCCTACGGCACGGTGTCGTACCGCCGCAACCTGCCGAGCGACGGCGGGCCGCGCGGACCCGACGCGCGCAAGAAGCGCCTGACCGAGGAGATCGACGACTGGTTGAAGAGCGACCAGTCGAGCATGTCGGTCGAGGACGCGCGGGTGATGGCGCTGGTCGACAGCGCCGAGCGCGCGTTCAACCCACCGCCGCTGTCGCCCGCCGACGCCGCGCGCCTGGCCAAGGCGCTCGACGACGCGCTCGATGACGACTGAGGATCCGAGGGAACCGAGGATCCGAATCTCCTCTGGGAGTCGAGTCCGCCGCGCGGTGCTGACCGATTCTCCGGGCGAATCAGCGTAACGCGTCGAGCCACGATTCGGCCGGGCCGCGGCGGACCATGCCGCCGAGATCGAACACCGACAGCTCGGCGATGCCGGCGCGGCGCGCGAGCGCGACGTCGCGCGCGAGCTCGGACGGATCGCGGTACGACGGCTCGTCGCCGAACGCACCCGCGGCGACGCAGCCGAGCGACAGCGCCGCGCGATCGCCGAACCGCGCGCGGGCGAGGTGGGCGCACGCGACGAGCATCGCCTCGGCGCCGCGACGGCCGAGCACGCCGCGCGACCAGCCCTCGAACAGCGACGTGTACGCCATGACGCTGTGGCGATCGACCGGCAGCGCCGACGCCGGGGTGCCGAGCAGCCATTGCAGCCACTCGCCGCGCAGCTCGGCGGTCAGCATCGGCAACAGCGCGGTGGTGACGCGGCGATCGATCCGCCAGCGCGTCACCGCGGCGGCATAGGCGGCGCGGGCCGCGCGGTACGCGGCGGTCGCGGGCAGGCGCGGCCAGCGCCGCTGACCGTCCTTCCACGCGGTGAGCGTCGCGAGCGGTGGCTCGAGATCGAGGATCAGCTCGTCGCACGACGGCGCGCATCGCACCAGCTCGTCGGCGAAGCCGATCAGCGCCGCCGACGACGCGACCGAGGCCCAGCGGCCGTCGCGATCGTCGACCATCGGCCACAGCCCGACGAAGATGCCGTCGGCTTGCAGCCGCCGCACCAGCGCGTCGATCTCGCCGAGCTGCCACGGCCGCACCGCGAGCAACAGATCGATCCCGCGCTCGCGCAACAGCGCGCGCAGCGGCGGCCGCGCGACCTCGTCGTACGCCAGGGTCTCGCACCACACCCGTCGGCGCACTTGTCGATACTATCGGCGCCGATGAGAATTCTCTACGGGGTGACCGGCGAAGGCATGGGCCACGCGATGCGGTCGCGGGTGGTGCTCGAGCACCTGATCGCGGCCGGCCACGAGGTCGAGGTCATGGCGTCGGGCCGGGCCTGCGAGTTCCTGGGGAAGCGGTTCGCGGGCGTGAATCGCATCCACGGCTTCCACATGATCCTCGAGGAGAACCGGGTGCGGCTCGGCAAGACCTTGTGGTCGAACGTGCTCGGCGGCGCGCTCGGGCTGCCCGGCAACATCGCGGCGTACTTCGAGCTGATCAGCGCGTTCGAGCCCGAGGTCGTGATCAGCGACTTCGAGTCGTGGACGTATCTCTACGCGCAGAACCGCCGGCTGCCGATCTTGTCGATCGACAACATGCAGATCATCCACCGCTGCGAGCTGCCCGACGACATCGTCGACGGCAACCAGGTGGCGTTCCAGATGACCAAGGCGTTCATCAAGAGCAAGCTGCCATTCTGCGACGCGTACTACATCACGTCGTTCTTCCGGCCGCCGCCGCGCAAGCCCGACACGTACCTGTTCCCGCCGATCCTGCGGCCCGAGATCCTCGCCGCCACCGCGTCGGCCGGCGATCACCTGCTGATCTATCAGTCGGGCGCGAACGAGGCGCTCGAGCGCGCGCTGGTCGCGACCGGCCTGCCGTGCCGCATCTACGGCATGCGGCCCGGGCTGGTCGCCGAGGAGGTCGAGGGCGCGCTGCGGTTCCGGCCGTTCAGCGAGGACGGCTTCATCGCCGATCTGGCGAGCTGCCGCGGCGTCGTCGCGGGCGGCGGCTTCACGCTGATGGGCGAGGCGGTGTACCTGCAGAAGCCGATGCTCGCGATCCCGCTGGCGGGGCAGTTCGAGCAGCTGCTCAACGCCCGCTACCTCGAGCGCGAGGGCTACGGCGTCGGCGCCGACGATCTGTCCGATCCCCGGACCGTCGCCGCGTTCGTCGAGCAGATCCCGACGCTCACCGCGAGCCTCGCCGGCTACCAGCAGGACGGCAACCGCGAGCTCCTGACCGCGGTCGATCACTTCCTGACCAAGGCCGCCGAGCCGCGCTGATCAGCGGATCACCGCAGCAGCGACAGGAACAGATCGATCACCGCGTTGCCGCGGTTCGACTCGATCGGCGCGAAGCCGACCGCGCCGCCGCCGTCGTTCTTGGCCTCGCGCGCCTCCTGCATCTCGCGCTTGGCCCGGCTGCGCAGGCGCTCGATCTCGATCTTCTCGGCCTGCTCGAGGCCGCCGCGCATGACGAACTCGATGATGCGCGGCAGCTCGCCAGCGTCGAAGAACGTGCCGTGCTCGCGACAGACGTCGACGATGATCCCGGCCCCGAGCGCGAACTGCCGGCGGTTCATCAACTTGGTGCAGGTCGGGCACTTCACGTAGAGCCGGCCGGTCTGCGGCTGCACCGTCGGCTTGCCGAGGACGCCGAGCAGCGTGTCGGCGCGGGCCTGGCGTCGATCGGTGACGATGCGATCGACCGCGACCCGATCGAGGAACACGCCCTGACACCCGCCGCACTCGTCGATCACCAGATCGCCGACCAGGCGCGCGCGCAGCGGCTTGGTGCAGCGCGGACACTCGGCGTCGCCGCGGGCCTGGCCCGCCGCGGCGTGCTCGATCCCCGCACCGCACTCGGGGCAGTGCTTGTGGCCGTGGAACACCCGCGACAAGCAGCGCGGGCACGCCTTCAGCAACAGCTCGGACTGGCAGTACGCGCACGCATGCGCGTTCGGCGACACCCCCGCACCGCAGCGCGGACACGCGAGCAGCCCGGCCTGATCGCTCGGCGCCGCGAGCGTCGTGACGGTGCCGCAGCGGCAGCGAAAGCGCTGCCCGACCTCGTAGCCCGTCACGTCGTAGCGGTTGTCGCAGCTCGGGCACGCCAGGATCATGAGCGACCAGGATGGTGGCTCGCGCGCGCGTGAGCAATCGCATTCGCCGCGCACCGCGCGACGCACTGCAAGCGGTCGATCGAACGTCAGAACGCGCGGCAGCTGCGTGGAAGATTGCGCAGCGCGGCGTTCCTCGAGCGCGTCGGATCCGGCGGTCGAACCACAGGAAGACGTAGCAATTTCGGCAGGTTGACAGTCATATTGGACGGACCATCGAACGTCTCGGCATTGCGATTGCATTGTCGGAGAGCGCTCGATGCGGCGCGCCCACACCCTCGCCACTGCGCTCGCGCTCGTCACGATCGGCGCGCCGATCGCCGCGAGCGCCGATGACGATCAGCCGGCGCCGCGCGGTCACGACACGCCGTGGGGAACGATCTGGCGCGGGCGGTTTCGATCGCCGCGGCTGTTCGCGATGCCGGTGGCCGACGTGGTCGGCGCCTATCAGATGAGCGTCTCGGGCGACGGCAGCCTGCTGCAGGAGGCCGGGATCTTGACGTCGG
>JAYTAJ010000524.1:0-9050 GCA_043737575.1 Myxococcales bacterium
CCGCCGGCGGCGGCGAGCGGTGCCGGCGCGCGATCGCCGTAGGTGCGATCGGGCCGGCGCGCGATGGCCTCGGGAGACGCGGCCGGGCGGCGGCCGGCCGAGCGCGGCGCCAGGTAGGCCTGGTCGGAGGTCCACACGTGCTTGCGCAGCGCCGCGTCGTCGGCGCGATCGCGGCGATCGGCCCAGGTCTCGGCGCCGCCGTCGGCACCCCCGCCACGATCGGCCGCGCGATCGCCCGGCAGGTCGGCGTCCGACGGCCGCGCCGTGCGCCCGGTGCCGCCGAGGTCGTCGCCCGCGCCGAGGATCGCGTCGAGGGACAGCGCGGGCGGCAGCGCGGCGATCAGCCCGACCGCCTGCGGATCGAGCGCGGTCGCGGTCGGCGTCCGCTCCGCCGCGGCTGGTGGGATCGACGCGACCCCGAGGCGCAGGCGCGCGGTCTCGAGCAGCACGTCGTCGAACAGCGTGAACAGCGCCGCGTGCGCCAGGGCCGCGACCGCGATCGCCTCCCAGCCTCGCTGGGTCCGTCGCGGCGGCGCGTGCATCGGTCCAGTATGCACCACTCGATCGACAACGCCGCCGACCGTGATCGAGCCGACCGCCACGCCACGCTCGCCAGTTGCTAGAGTGCTACGCCGTGCCCAGCCCTCCCGAGCTCATCGCGGCCCGGGCGCAGATCAGTCGACGCGGCGCGATGGCGTCGCTGGTCCGCGCCAATCCCGCGCGACTCTCGCAGGTGTTCCTCAACCTCGCGCTCAACGCCGCCGACGCGTTCGACGCGCCCGCCCTGCGCAACCGCATCGTTCTCGACGTCAGCCGGTCCGACGACGGCGCCGAGGTCGTGATCACCGTCTCCGACAACGGCCGCGGCATCCAGCCCGATCTGCTCGGCCGGATCTTCGAGCCCCTGTTCACGACCAAGCGCGCCGACAGCGGCACCGGCCTCGGGCTGTGGATCTGTCGCAGCATCGTCGCCGATCTGGGCGGCACCGTGTCCGCGACCTCCAAGGTCGGCGTCGGCACGTCGATGGTGGTGCGCCGGCCCGCCGTCGCGTCCGCGCCGCGGCTGTGACACGCCGCCGCGGATCGGCACCTCGGCCGCGAGCCCCGCTACGGCAAGGCGGACCCCCACGGTCGAGAGGCGTCGTCGGTGTCGAGCATCACTTCCTCGAGCGACACCACCTCGAAGCCGTTGCGGCCGACGCGACGGAGCTGCACGAGCGCGCCGTGCGCGAACGCAGACCAGACGTCGACGAAGATGCGCCGGCCGTCGGTGAAGACACTGGCGTCCAGCTCGCGGCCCGGGTGGGTGCGTCCGGCCAGCTCGAGCGCCTCGACCAGGGCGAGGCCGAGCCACGGCTGGAGCGGCGGCAGCGGCATGCACTCGTCGCCGATGCACTCCGCGTAGTCGGACGCCGGGGCGGCGATGTGGGTCTCGCTCACGAGCGACACGCTCGCGCCACGCGGGATGAATTCGTAGCGCACGCGTGCGACGTCGATGTCGCGCACGACGCGGAGGACCACGGTCGCGGAACGTGCGCGAAGGATGGTGGGCCCCACTTCCACCCAGAAGAACGAGCCCTGGGCGTGGTTGCGTGCCGCGCTGGCGGCCTGGCTGCCGAGATCGATGGTGAAGCAGGTGGGGCAGGCCGAGACCCGCCGCGGCACCACCGGGTCCGGAGGTGCTGCGTCGTCGACGGCAGCGGCCGTGCCATCCGGGAGGGTCAGGGCCGACCCGCCGCCGCAGGCCATGAGGATGATGCACGACAGGGCCGCGCATCGCCGGGATGGTGGGAGGTTCATGCTCCACAACGTTCGGGAGCGAACACCGGCGCAGCCTTCCTTCGACGGCGTCCGCGCCGCGGTTGTGACCGCGCCGCAGCTGTGTCACCTTCCGCGGCGGAAGTGCGCCTCGGACTGGTGCCGGGCTCGGCCTTCAAAGCCGATGGTGCTCCGCGCGAGCGGCGGCATGGCGGGTTCGATTCCCGTGCGCTTCCGCTCCAGACCCGAGCCACCGCTCGAACGTTCCAGGAAAAGCTATCATGATGACCCTGCGCCCCGTCCTGTTCCTCGCGATCTCCTCCTTGTCCCTGGCCTGCGGCGGCTCGAAGGCCCCCGACACCACGCCGCCCGTCGCCGCCAGCGCCGTCGAGGTATCGATCGCCTCGGTGACGCTCGCAGACGACTGCGGCACCGGCCCCACCACGGTGCCGCCCGAGCCCGCGCCCGCCGCCGCGATGGCCGAGCCCGCCGCCGGCGACGTCGCGCAGGGCGCGAGCGCGAAGATGTCGCTGGCCCGCCGCGCGTGCGAGCAGAGCTCGATCCAGCTGCGAGTCGCCAACGCGACCGGGGCCGCGGCGAAGGTCGCGATCCAGAAGGTCGAGCTGATCGACGGCTCCGGCGCGACGATCGGCGAGCTGACGCCGCGCGATCCGAGCCGCTGGTCCGACGACAGCTACCAGGCGTGGGACGAGGAGGTCGCGGCGACGCAGGTCCTGCAGGTGAGCTACGCGCTGTCGGCGCCGCTCGTCGTGCGCGGCGCGACCTACACCGTGCGGGTCACCCTCGCGGCCGGCGACGACAAGCGCACCCTCGAGCAGCAGACCACGCTCGAGGCCGAGGCGTCGCTGCCGCCCGGCGCGGTCACCTGATCACAGCGTCGCGAGGTACGCGATCAGCGCCGCGCGATCGGCCGCGGCGAGCTCGAGCCCGTAGGCGTGGCCGCGGATCGGCCCCGGGCCGCGAGCGCCGCCGGTGAAGTCGGGCGCGAGACGGTCCGCCGACAACAGCGCGTCGAGCGTCGGCACCGAGCCGTCGTGCAAGTACGGCGCGCCGTCGACGACGCGGACCAGCGGCGCGATGCGATAGCGACCGGTGCCGCGGGCCCGGCCGTTGGCCAGCGACGGATCGGTGCCGACCTGCTCGACCGGCATCGGATCGCCGCCGTGGATCTCGTTGGCGTGACAGCGGCGGCAGTGCGCATCGAACAGCGTCGCGCCACGTGGGTTGCTGACGCGCGTCGCGATCGGCGGCGGCTCGAGGGCGTAGAGGTACATCGCCAGCGCCCACGCCAGCTCGCGCGGCGGTCGGATGCGCAGGCCGTTGGCGTGGAGCAGTTGGGTCTCCTGGCGGATCGCCAGCGCCGCGGGCCCGACCTGGCGGATCGTCCCGGCCTGGGTCAGGAAGCCCTCGGCGCGCAGGCCCCACAGATCGGGGATCGCGACCGGATCCTCGTCATCGTCCTCGGTGACGTCGGCCCGGCCCGGGCCCCAGGTCGCCATGCGGCGCGCCAGCTCGGCGTCGACCGCGGCGCCGGTGTCGCGAAAGTAGTCGAGGCGGAGCCGCCCCAGATCGAAGCGGCGGCGCGCTGCGCCCGCGACGACGGCGCCGTCGCGGATCGCGGTGTGGCAGATCGCGCAGGTAATGCCGACGCGACGCGCGCCGTCGACGTCGTCGAACACCACCAGGCCCGGCAGATCGCCCGCGGGCGTGGGCTCGATCCCGAGCGCCGCCGCGTGCGCCACCGCGTCGACCGCGAGCGGCCGGTCCGCCGACCACGGCATCAGCGCGTGCTCGGCCGCGAACTCGGCCCGCAGCGGATACTCGTTGAACACGCGGCGCCCCAGCTCGATCCACGCCGCCTGACTGGTCGGACGCCGCCCGTCCCACAGCCGCGCGGCCGGCAGCTCGGGCCACACCCGCCGCGCCAGCTCGTCGGCCGCCGCGCGATCGATCGGGCGCGACCGCGGGTTCCACACCGGCAGCGCGTCCCACCCGACGGTGTCGCGACCGTACGACTTCAGCCGCTGCCGCGAGTAGACGTTGTCGGGGTTGACCAGCGACGCCTCGAGCGCCGCGCGGCGATGCGCGGTCGGGCCCATGTAGCGCTCGGCCTCGCGCGCCAGCCACGCGTCGGACCACGGCGCCGGCTCGGCCGCGCGACACGCGACGATCGTCATCACCGCGAGCGCCGCCGCGCACCGAGATCCGGACATCACCCGAATGATGGCACCAGCGGCCCCGGCCCGCTCGCCTCAGCGGATGATGGGTGGGCCACGCGGCCCGAAGACTGGTGGTATTCGTAGCAGCGCTTGCCTCACCGTCAGCCCGTTCGACTACGTTCCGCGGGTGCAGCTCATGACCGCCGATAGCGACGGCGACTCGCCGCCGCAGCGCGCCAACGTCGTGACCGTCGCATCCGAGCGCGTCGGGATCACGAACGGCCTCCTGCTCCGGTTCCCGCAGATCCACAGTCTCGGCGATCTGACGCTGCTCGATCGCCCGCGCATCGCGGTCGTCGGTGCCCGCAAGGCGACGATGGAAGGCCGTCGTCGCGCCGCACAGTTGGCCCGTGACTGTGCACGAGCGGGGGTCGTCGTCATCTCGGGACTCGCCGAGGGCATCGACTTCGCCGCCCACACCGCGGCGATCGAGCACGGCGGCAAGACGATCGCGGTGATCGGCACGCCACTCGATCAGGTGTACCCGCCGAAGCACGCCGCGCTCCAGCGCCAGATCTACAGCGAGCATCTCTTGCTCTCGCCATTCCCGTGGGGCGACAAGTTCGTGCCTTCGAACTTCCCCGAGCGCAACCGCATCATGGCGCGGCTGGCGCTCGCCACCGTGATCATCGAGGCGAGCGACACGAGCGGATCGTTGCATCAGGCCGCCGAGAGCGTGCAGATCGGACATCCCGTGTTCATCGCCGCGGGGGTTCTCGACAACCCGAGATTGACCTGGCCGAAGCGCTTCATCGGCCCCGACAAGCCGCTGGGCCGCCTGCTGCGGACCACCGCGGACGTGGTCGACTACGCGCTCGCGCAGTCATGAGGTTGATCCGCGGCGTGGCGTTGGGGACGTACTACGCCGCGCAGGCGGATGCGGCGCGGTCGACGCCAAACGCCACCGCGATGCGGGGCCTGGTCTACGCGGTGAAGGACAATCGCGAGCCGCCGAACAAGAGGCAACCCATCGCACATCCGTTGCATCCGTCGCCGCGGCTGGTCTGGGTCGATCGCGACAGCGCGATCGAGTACGTCACCGCGATGCTGGCACAGCGGATCCAAGCGCTGGCGCGCGCGTTCGGAGCCACCGACCCACGAGAGATCGCGCTGGTTCCGGTTCCGTCGTCGGAGGTCACCGCGGCGACGATCGAGACCGCGCGATTCCGGACGCTGCGACTATGTCGTGCGCTCGCGGGGGTTGGCCTCGGGACGGTCGCGGTCCTCGCCGTGCAACGCGCCGCGGTCGTCGCGAAGACCAAGGATCGCGGCCCGCGCCGGACCGCGGATCAGATCCTCGCAGGATTCGTCCGCACACCGATCGCCGTGCCACGTTCGGCGGTGATCGTGCTGGTGGACGACAACGTGCAGAGCGGGACCAGCGTCGCCGCGCTCGACGGCTCATCGGCGCATCGCGGCCGACCTCGGCATTCGCGGTCGCCGTCACCGACGCCCGGCCGTGCAAGGACGCCCTGCGGCAACGCCGCTTCACCGTCGCGTACGACGACACCGCGGCGACGCTCGATGCGACCTGCACCTTGGACGCGGTGCGGTAGTCGCGAGCGAACCGATGGCGCGTCGCCTCGCGGCGTTCGGCGCGGACTGATACCCTGAGGCATGCCTGAATCCGGTGGAGCGCGGCTGGTCCTCCGCCCGCTTCGCAAGACCGACTTCAAGGCGGTGGTCGAGTTGCAGCAGCGCTGCTTCCCGGCGATCGAGCCGTGGACGAAGGAGCAGCTCGAGAGTCAGATCGCGATCTTTCCGGAGGGGCAGCTGGGCGTCGAGATCGATGGCGTGCTGGTGGCGACCTCGAGCTCGGTCATCGTCGACGAGGAGGACTTCGGCGCGTACCACACGTTCCACGACGTCAGCGACGGCGGCTTCATCCGCAACCACGATCCCGAGGGCGACACGCTGTACGGCATCGACATCGCGGTCGATCCGACCCACCGCGGCGAGCGGCTGGCGCGGCGCATCTACGAGGCGCGCAAGGACCTGGCGCAGCAGCGCAACCTGCGCGCGATCCTGATCGCGGGTCGGATCCCGGGCTACGGCAAGCTGGCCGACAAGATGAGCGCGGAGGAGTACGTGCGGCGGGTGGTGCGCAAGGATCTGAAGGATCCGGTGCTGACGAGCCAGCTGGCGCAGGGCTTCTCGATCCGCGACGTCTTGCGCGGCTACCTGCCGTCGGACGTCGAGTCGGCGGGCTTCGCGGTGTTCATGGAGTGGTTGAACAGCGAGCACCACCCCGACGCCGCGCCGGTCGCGATCCGCCACGTCCGGGTCGCCGCGGTGCAGTACCAGATGCGGCCGATCACCAGCTTCGAGGAGTTCGCGCAGCAGTGCGAGTTCTTCATCGACACGTCGTCCGACTACCGGATGGACTTCCTGCTGTTCCCCGAGATGATCACCAACCAGCTGCAGGTGCTGGTGCAAGCACCCGAGGCGTCGGCGACGGCGCGGCGGCTCGACGAGTTCACGCCGCGCTACCTCGACCTCTTCACGCGCATGGCGATGAAGTACAACGTCAACATCATCGGCGGCAGCCACCTCACCGTCGAGCACGACAAGCTCTACAACATCGCGTCCTTGTTCCGCCGCGACGGCTCGGTCGAGAAGCAGTACAAGCTGCACATCTCGCCGTCGGAGGCGCGGTGGTGGGGCGTGGCGCCGGGCGACGAGGTCCGGGTGTTCGACACCGATCGCGGCAAGATCGCGATCCTGATCGGCGACGACGTCGAGTTCCCCGAGACCGCGCGCATCGCGGCCAGCAAGGGCGCGAGCCTCCTGTTCGTGCCGTTCAACACCGACATCCGCTCGGGCTACATGCGGGTGCGGTCGTGCGCGCAGGCGCGCTGCATCGAGAACAGCATGTACGCGGTGCTGGCGGGGCCGGTCGGCAACCTGCCGTTCGTCCAGGGCGCCGACATCCACTACGGCGAGGCCTGCATCCTCACGCCGTGCGACGTCCACTTCGCGCGCGACGGCGTCGCCGAGGAGGCGACCGCCAACGTCGAGACGATGGTCGTCCACGAGCTCGACATGGAGGTGCTGCGCCGCAACCGCCTGACCGGCACCGTGCGGACCTGGCTCGATCGCCGCACCGATCTCTACGCGGTCCGATGGAACGAGAGCGGGAAGTCGCGCGAGGTATGACGCTGTGGGCCGCGCTCGACGGTGGGCTCGAGGTGCATCGCACCGAGCCCGCGCACGCCGAGCGGCTGGCGGCGCTGCAGGAGATCGTGTTCCCGACCTTGGCGCCGGCCCAGCGGTTCGCCGCGGCTCACTACCGCCACCACGTCGCGCTGTTTCCCGACGGGCAGTTCTGCGTCACCGATGGCGAGCGCGTCGTCGGCATGACGTCGACGATCCGCAAGCACCTCGAGCTCGCCCACGCCGATCACACCTTCGCCGAGATCATCGCGGGCGGCTGGCTGGGCTCGCATCAGCCCGACGGCGCGTGGCTGTACGGCGCCGACATGGGGACGCACCCCGACTACCGCGGCCGCGGCATCGCCCGCGCGCTGTACGCGGCGCGCCACGACACGGTGGGGCGCCTCGGCTTGCAGGGCCAGCTCACCGTCGGGATGCCGAGCGGCTACGGCGCGGTGCAGGACACGATCACGGCGCAGGCGTACTACGACGAGCTGGTCGCGGGGCAGCGCCGCGATCCGACGATCTCGGCGCAGCTGCAGATCGGCTTCACGCCCCACGGCCTGATCGCCGGCTACATCGACGATCCGGTGTGCGCGGGCTACGGCGTGGTGCTGGTGCTGCCCGCCGAGCGCGACGTCCCGATCCGGAGGAAGCCATGACCGTCATCGATCGCGTGACCGAGATCCCGGGACCGAAGAGCCGCGCCATCCTCGAGCGCCGCGCCGCCGCGGTGGCGCGCGGGCTGGGCCGCTCCACCGACGTCGTGGTCGACCGCGCGACCGGGGCGCGGGTCACCGACGTCGACGGCAACACGCTGATCGATCTGGCGGGCGGCATCGGCATGCTGGCGACCGGCCACTGTCCACCGTCGGTGGTCGCGGCGATCCACGCCCAGGCCGATCGCTTGCTCCACTCGTGCGCGCTGGTCGCGACCTACGAGCCCTACGTCGCGCTGTGCGAGCTGCTCAACGAGATCGCGCCCGGCAGCTTCGCGAAGAAGACGCTGCTCGCCAACAGCGGCGCCGAGGCGGTCGAGAACGCGGTCAAGCTGGCGCGCGCGTACACCAAGCGCGGCGGCGTCCTGTGCTTCGAGGGCGGCTACCACGGCCGCACGCTGCTGACCTTGAGCCTCACCAGCAAGTACGGCCTGTTCAAGCAAGGCTTCGGTCCGTTCGCGCCCGAGATCTACCGCATCGGCGCGCCCGATCTGTACCGCCGTCCCGACGGGCTCAGCGAGGACGCGTACGTCGACTGGTGCTGCGCCAACCTCGAGCGCGCGCTGATCGCGCAGTGCGCACCCGCGGCGCTGGCGGCGATCATCATCGAGCCGGTCCAGGGCGAGGCCGGCTTCATCCCGATGCCGGTCCGCTTCCTGCGCGCGATCCGCGAGCTGTGCACCCACCACGGCATCGTCATGATCGCCGACGAGGTTCAGACCGGCTTTGGCCGCACCGGTACCCTGTTCGCGATCGAGCAGGCCGGCGTGATCCCCGACCTGATCACCACCGCCAAGGCGCTGGGCGCTGGCTTTCCGATCAGCGCGACCACCGGCCGGGCCGACATCATGGACGCTACCCACGTCGGCGGCGCCGGCGGCACCTACGGCGGCAGCCCGGTGGCGTGCGCCGCGGCGATCGAGGCGGTCCAGCAGATCCGCCAGCCGGCCTTCCTGGCCCAGGCGCGCCGGCTCGGCGAGGTGATGCGCGCCGAGCTCGAGCGCTGGCAGGCCGCCTCGGCGTCGCTGATCGGCGATGTCCGCGGGCTCGGACCGATGCTGCTGGTCGAGCTGGTCACCGATCGCGCGACCCGGACGCCGGCGCCCGACCACGCGGTCGCGGCGATCCGCCGCGCGGTGGCCGGCGGCGTGGTGCTGATCAGCGCCGGGCTGTACAGCAA
>JAYTAJ010000525.1:0-9048 GCA_043737575.1 Myxococcales bacterium
CCGAACCGCACCGTCGGCGCCGCGGTCGCGACGCCCTGGGGGCTGGTCGCGGTGACGTCGACGTGGGTGAGGTAGCGCAAGGCCGACGCCGAGCACGCCAGCTCGGCGAGGTCGTAGCCGAGGACGTAGCGGCGCACCGGCCGGTAGCTGCCGGTCGGGGTGTCGCGCACCGACGTCCGGATCTCGGACAGCCGCTGGGAGCCGCGGATGCGCTTCAGGCCGAAGGTGTGATCGACCGCGGCGCCGACCGGGATGCCGCCGCACCACTCGCCCGCGACGTAGGTCAGCTCGACCTTGGCGTGGGCGGCGAGGCTCGAGCCCGGGTTCGACGTGTAGAGGATCGTCGTCGGCAGGTACTCGAGGTACCCGTTCATGTTCGAGTAGGTGTAGTCGTAGGTGATGGTGTTGCCGAAGCCGTCGACCTCGCTGGTGAGGAGCGCGCGGTTCGACCCGACCCGGTTGAACTCGTAGCGGGTGCCGTCGGGCGCGCGCGCGATCCAGGTGCTGGTGCCGACGTCGTGCTCGTAGCGGATGAACGACGCGTCGACCTCGGCGCGGAAGCGCTGGCCGCTGCCGGGATCGTACGCGACCGGGACCAGGCGACCCGAGGCGCCCGCCAGCGTGCTGCGGTAGCGGACCTCGTTCGGGAAGTCGGGGTCGCGCTCGATCAGCGGCAGGTCGAGGGACCAGCCGACCGCGACGCCGCCGCGCAGCGCGCCCGTCGACGCGTAGGCCAGCGCCAGCGACGGCTGGACGCCGCGACGCCCGGGCGGCACCTCGATCGGATAGCGGTACGTCGCCGAGCCCATCGCCTCGACGACGCCGCTCGACGCGCTGGCGCGCAGCGCCTCGGGCGGCTTGGAGTCGCGCGACGGCAGCGCCATCGCGAACGGATCGGCGGGCGCGGCCCGCGCGGTGGGCAGGCCGGCGACGGTGACGCCGATGAGCACGATCGCGAGGTGCGAACGCGGAGCGGATCGAAGGAGCGACATGGAGCGATCCTCAGCACGCGCCGTGCCGCCCGCGAACCCGCGGCGCGCCGCCCGCGCCCGCCTGCCGTCGCGACGATCGATCAGTTCGATCGATCAGTTCGATCGATCAGTTCGCCCGATCAGCGCGGCGCCAGGGCCGGCGCGGGAGCCGCGAGCACCTCGTCGACCTTGCGCAGCAGCGCGTCGGGCGTGAACGGCTTCTGCAGGAACGCGACGCCGGCGTCGAGCACGCCGTGGTGGACGATCGCGTCGTCGGTGTAGCCCGACGTGAACAGCACCTTCAGCTCGGGCCGCTGCACCGCGAGCAGCTCGGCCAGCTTGCGACCGCCGACGTGGGGCATCACGACGTCGGTCACCACCAGATCGAGCGACGTCGTCGGCTCGGCCGCGATCCGCAGCGCGTCGCCGCCGTTGGCCGCCTCGAGCACGGTGTAGCCATGGCGCCGCAAGATCGTGGCCGCGACCTGCCGCACCTGGTCCTCGTCCTCGACCAGGAGGATGGTCGCCACGCCGCGCGGCAGCACCTCGACCCGCCCGGTGATCGCAGCGTCGGCGAGCCGCTCGGTGCGCGGCAGGTAGACCTTGAACGCGCTGCCGTGCCCGGGCTCGCTGTAGACCCCGACGTGGCCGCCGGCCTGCTGGACGATGCCCAGCACCGTCGACAGGCCGAGCCCGGTGCCCTTGCCCGGGCCCTTGGTCGTGAAGAACGGCTCGAAGATCCGCGACCGCGTCGCCGCGTCCATCCCGACTCCGGTGTCGCTGACCGCGAGCATCACGTAGGCGCCGGGCGCGACGCCCGGGTGGAGCGCGGCGTAGGTGGCGTCGAGCACGACGTTGGCGGTCTCGATCGTGACCCGACCGCCGTCGGGCATGGCGTCGCGGGCGTTGACCGCGAGGTTCATCAGCACCTGCTCGATCTGCCCGGGATCGGCGAGCACCAGGCCGAGGCCGGGCGTGGGCCGCACCGTCACCGCGATGTCCTCGCGCAACAGCCGGCCGAGCATCGCGGTCACGCCGGCGACGATCTGATCGAGATCGGTGACGCGGGGCTGGAGGATCTGGCGGCGGCTGAACGCCAGGAGCTGTCGGGTCAGCCCGGTCGCGCGCTCGCCAGCTCGCTGGATCTCGACCAGATCGTCGCGCAGCGGATCGCCGGCGCCGAGATCCTCGAGCGCGATGCTGCTGTAGCTGAGGATCACCGACAACAGGTTGTTGAAGTCGTGGGCGATGCCACCGGCGAGGCGGCCGACCGCCTCCATCTTCTGGGTCTGCCGCAGCTGGTCCTCGAGCTTGGTCCGCTCGGTGATGTCCTCGGTGTGGACGATCACCAGATCGGGCGGCGCCGCCGCGTAGGTGATGAACAGCCGCCGGCCCTCGCGCTGCAGCTCGTGCTGGAGCGTGACCTGGTCGTCGAGGCAGCGATCGAGCTTGGCGATGACCTCGGGCACGTCGTCGAAGAACGTCGCCGCGGTCGCGCCGCGGTGGTCGTCGAGGCGGCCGCCCGACATCGTCAGCGCCGCCTGGTTGTAGTCGATCAGCACGAACGGCTCGGCGCCGTCGCGTTCGACCCGCTGCCAGACGTAGGTCGGCACCGGGACGCCGTGGAACTGGGCGCGGACCCGCTGCTGCGCGATCGTCACCGCGGTGACGTCGACGCCGTGGAGGAACACGCCGGTCCGGGTGCCGTCGGCCTCGGTCACCGGCTGGTAGACGAAGCTGACGTAGTGCAAGGCCGACGCACCGTCGACGCCGTTGGCGAGCTGCACCGGCACCGCGTCGGCGATGAACGGCTCGCCGGTCGCGAGGACGTGATCGAGCACCGCGACGAAGCCCTGCGCCGCCAGCTCGGGCAGCGCCTCGACCACCGGTCGACCGATCAGCGCGCGGGGGCCGACGATCGCGTGGCAGGCCTGGTTGGCGAGCTCGAAGACGTGGTCGGGACCGCGCATCACCGCGATGAACGCGGGCGCCTTCTCGAGCAGCGTGCCGAGGCGCTGGCGCTCGAAGTCGACCTTGCGCAGCGCCGCCGCCGCCTCGCGCTCGGCCCGGATCCGCCGCGTCAGATCGCGCGCGATGCTGAGCGTCGCGGGCCGGCCGTCGTAGTCGAACGGGATCGAGCGGACCTCGACGTGCTGCTCGCCGCCGTCGGGCCCGACGAACGACTGCTCGACCGTCGCCATCCCGCCGTCGGGGCCCGACGCCATGCGCGACTCGATCAGGCGCTGCGTGCCCGGCGTCGCGAACTCGAGGACCGAGCGGCCGATCAGCGCGTCGCCGTCGACGACGCCGGCGAACCGCGCCGCGGCGGGGTTGGCGTAGGCGATCAGGCGATCGATGTGGACCAGGATCGGCTCGGGCAGGGCCTCGACCAGGCGGCGGAAGCGCAGCTCGAGCCGCTGGTTGTCGGCGCGCAACGACGCGACCTCGGCCTGCAGCGCGGCGAGCTCCCCCGGGGCCTCGCGCCGATGGGGCTGCCCGTCGTCCACGACCGCGATGCTAGCGCAAAGCGCGCGCGCATCGCAGCGATCACGGACCGACCGGCGACATCCCCGCGGGGGTGAGGCGCTCGTCGACCTCATCGAGGACCTTGAAGACCCGCTTGCACCCGCCCTTCATCGCCGCCTCGACCTTGGCCAGCACCGCCGGCTCGAAGACCGTGGCCGGGAATGCGGACATGCCGTCCTCGTCCTCGATGCGGTCGACCGCGCAGGCGGTGCGGGCCTCGTGGGGGCTCATCTTCCGCGGCGCCTCGCCCTTGATCCAGCCGAACTCGAAGTCGTCGCTGATGCCGCAGCGGGTCGCGATGATCAGCAGGCGCGCGCAGCGATCGATCTCGTCGTCGGTCGGCTTGCGCGCGTCGGGCGCGGCCGGCTCCGCGGGCGCGGCGTCGACAACCACCGCGGCGGCGGCGGCATCCACCGCGAGCGCGGCCGCGACCTCCACGGGCGTCGCGGACGGCGTCGCCGCCTTCTTGTCACCACAGCCGACGAGCACCAGCACCACGACGATCGCGCGCTTGATCATGAAATCCCCCTGGGCCGCGAGCTTAAGCCCGCGGCGCCTTGAGCAGTACGCCTCACAGCCGCGGAGCCCTCGGATGGATGTTACGGTCCTTCATCGATGATCCCGGCCCAGGAAACCAACGGCAGCTTGCCGCCCTTCATCGGCACAGATCCGCGGTCGCAGGCCGTCCACTCTCCGTTTGCCACAACGCCGGAGGAGCTCGTGGCCCGGTTTGCGACCAGCCCGAAGCGGATCGATATCGCTCTCGGCTGGCTCGACTATCGCGCGGCGCTCGCGTCGGCTGGGCTGGCCTTCTCCTACCAGTGGCTCGGCGGGAGCTACTGCGAGGTGATGGCGCGCGAGCCCAACGACATCGATGTGGTGACGTTCTTCTTGCCAGGCCCGACTCTGAAGGCCGCAGCGACGAGCCGCTCGAAGCTGCTCGTCCCTTCCGAGACGAAGGTGCAGTTCAAGTGCGATGCGTACCCGGTTGAGCTCGCCGCCGGCAAGCTCGCCCTCGTCGAGGTGGTGCGGTATTGGTACGCTTTGTTCGCCCATCGTCGTGACCGAACGTGGAAGGGAATGCTGCAGATCCCGATGGACGCGGCGGCGGATGCTAACGCACGGGCTGCACTCTTGACGGCTGCGGCGAGCGCGCCAGGATCTGGACCGTGACCCGGCGTAGCCAGCGAGAGTTTCTGGAGGCACAGATCAGCGCTGTGGAAGCGATTCTCGCCTCGCTTCCTCACGAGGCGCTCCTCGAGCGCATCGGCCTCGAGGACCGGCTGACGACCCTGACGGCCTCGCTCGCCAACGAAGGCGACAGTATCAGGAACTTTGCCCACGCTCGGCTGATCTTCGGCGGAGCGCCGGTGGCCGAATCCGAGGGCATCGAGGCGCGCTTCGCGGCGGACGCTCTCGGCGCGTACCAGGACCTCGTGTCCAAGATGCTCGCTGCACCTGTGGCGCTCAACGCGAGCGGACCGATTCCGTTCGAGCGCCTGTCTCGGTTGCACATTACCGATGTCGTGCGTGGCTCGTTCGGGTTCGAACTGGACGAAGTTCAGGAACAGGATTCCTTCACATCGACGCCGCTCAAGGCTGCGGTCGAGCAGGTCGCGTCCTTGGTGCAGGCGACGACGCGCAGCGACGATGACTTCCTCGACGCGATCGTCGATACGCACCCGCGCGTCCGGGACTCGCTGCGACTGTTCATCAACACGATCCACAAGGCAGGCGCGACGGTCGGCCTGGAGACCTGGGATGCGACGGCGAGTCTCGACGTTCAGGCGCTTGCGCTCGCCAGCGAGCGGGTTTCACTCGAGTTTCGAGAAGAGGCACACGTCGAGATGCCGGGCGTTTTTCAAGGCGTGCTTCATGTATCGAAGGCGTTCGAGCATCGAGCAGCAGATGGAACCGTCGTGAAGGGCAAGGCCGACCCAGGCGTCGATCCATCTGCCCTCACCGCTTGGATTGACGTGCCTTGCGTCGCGCTGGTCAAGCGAGTGACCTGGCAGCGCGCCGGTAGGCAGTACGCCCGCTATACGCTCCTGGGGATCCGGACCGCCCACGACCAGCCGGAGCAGCCGTGATCCTCGCCGCCGCTTGGTAGTCCGACTGGGCTTAGATCGGGCGGACCCCGAACGCGGGCTCGCTGCGCTTGTCCTTCTTCGCGGTCGGATCCGGCGGCGGCGGTGGCGCGAGCAGGACCAGCACCGCGCGCAGGCGCGAGAACGACACCGACGGCGTCACCTCGACCTCCTGGAACATCGAGTAGTCCTTGGTCGACACCGCCGACACCGTGCCGACCTTGATGCCCGCGGGGAACGCGCCGCCCTGACCCGAGGTGTACAGCTCGTCGCCGACCTTGATCGTCGCGTCGGTGCCGGGCGTCGTCGAGCGATCGAGCCACTCGATCTTGCACGCGTAGCGATCGGTCGCGCCGATGCCGACCAGCTGCCCGGTCCCGCCGGTGCGCGGCACCACGATCGCGACCGACGATCGCGGATCGGTCAGGAGCAGCACGTCGGCGTGACCGCCGAACACCGCCAGGATCTTGCCGACCAGCCCGGCCGACGTGATCACCGGCATGCCGGCCTCGACCTCGCCGTCGCCGCGATCGATCCGCAGCCGCACCACCCGGAACGCCGGCGACAGCGACCACGAGATCACGCGCGCGCCGACGGTGTCGGCCGGGGTCTGGCGCCGCAGGAGCGCGACGTCTTCGAGCGCCTCGATGTCGAAGGCCTTGCGCGCCATCGTCGCCAGCTCGCGGCGCAGCCGCTCGTTCTCGGCGCGCAGCTCGCGGTTCTCGTCCTCGACGCCGATCACCGCGACGTAGCCGTTCCACACCGAGCCGACCCGCCGCACCACCCACGCGACGCCGGCCTGGAGCGGCGCCGACACCCGCAGCACCGCGTGGTCGACCGCGCCGAGCTCGCCGGGGTGGCGCAGGCTGGCGCGCAGCACCAGCGCCGGGATCAGCAGGAACAGGGCGGCGAGCCCCCAGTCGACCAGCCGTCGGCGCAGGGTCGCCATCGGCGATCTACTTGAGCGCGATCTCGCGGAGCAGCGCCAGCTCGTCGAGGACGCGACCGGTGCCGAGCACGACCGCGAGCTGCGGGTTCTCGCACACCATCACCGGCAGGCCGGTCTCCTCGCGCAGGAGCACGTCGAGGTTCTTCAGCTGCGCCGAGCCGCCCGACAACACGATGCCCTTGTCGACGATGTCGGCCGACAGCTCGGGCGGCGTGCGCTCGAGGACCGAGCGGACCGCGTCGACGATCGAGTTGACCGGCTCCTGCAACGCCTCGCGGATCTCGTCGGAGTTGACCACCAGCGTCTTGGGCACGCCGGCCACCAGGTCGCGGCCCTTGACCTCGACGGTGAGCGGCTCCTCGAGCGGATAGGCCGACCCGATCTCCTTCTTGATGACCTCGGCGGTGCGCTCGCCGATGAGGAGGTTGTACTTGCGCTTGATGTACTGGACGATCGCCTCGTCCATCTTGTCGCCGGCGACGCGGATCGATTTCCACACCACGATGCCGGCCAGCGCGATGACGGCGACCTCGGTGGTGCCGCCGCCGATGTCGACGATCATGTTGCCCGACGCCTCGGTGATCGGCAGGCCGGCGCCGATCGCCGCCGCCATCGGCTCCTCGATCAGGTAGACCTCGCGGGCGCTGGCGGCGAGCGCGGAGTCGCGGACCGCGCGCTTCTCGACCTCGGTGATGCCCGACGGCACGCACACGATGACGCGCGGTCGGACCAGGGTCCGCCGCTGGTGCGCCTTCTGGATGAAGTAGCGCAGCATCGCCTCGGTGACCTCGAAGTCGGCGATGACGCCGTCCTTCATCGGACGGATGGCGATGATGTTGCCGGGCGTGCGCCCGAGCATCTCCTTCGCCTCCTTGCCGACCGCGAGCACCTTCTTGGGGCCGACGGAGTTGGCCTGGATCGCGACCACCGACGGCTCGTTGGCGACGATGCCGCGGCCGCGCACGAAGGTGAGGGTCGTGGCTGTCCCCAGATCGATCGCGAGATCGTTCGAGAACATGCCGTAGACCCAGTCGAAGAGCATGGCGGATGCCGCGTTCGAGTAGCACGCATGGAAAACCCGATGCAAGCTGCGAAAGTGGGTGCGGTTACCGGGTGTGGTTTTTGGCGATGCTGCTAGGATGCGCCGCCTCTTTCAAGGGACTGCCAATGCTCGAGAACATGCGCAAGCAAGGCGCGTCGCTATTCATCTGGGTGATCTTCGGGATCCTGATCGCGATGTTCGTGGTCAGCTTCGGACCGCAGTCGGTGGGGTCGACCCAGGGCTGCACGTCGTCTGGACAGACCACCGCCATCGTGGTCGGCGAGTCCGAGATCGACGACTCCGGCTTCCGCTTCGCCTACAACATGGCGCGCCCGGTCGAGGGCAGCCGGGTCCGCGAGGGCTACGCGCTCGAGGCGCTGATCCGCCGCGAGCTCCTGGCGCAAGAGGCCGAGCGCCGCGGCCTGCGCATCGACGACGATCTGGTCGACTGGGCGATCACCCAGGGCGAGGTCCACTACGCCGGCCAGCGCATCGACGCCAAGGGCGCCTTCTTCGACGAGGCGGGCCAGGGCGTGTTCGACTACAAGCTGTTCAAGAACTGGCTGCGCGGCCGCATGGGCGTGTCGGTGGCCGGCTTCAAGCGCCAGCAGCGCCGCGAGCTGCTCGCGACCACGATGGCCCGCATCCTGGTCGGCTCGGTGGTCGCGTCGCGCGAGGACGCGCTCAAGCGGTTCGTCGACGAGCGCACCACGATCGCCTTCGACGTCGTGAAGATCGATCCGGCCCGCTACGGCGACGCCTTGATCCTCACCGACGGCGATCTCGATCGGTTCCTCGCGACCCGCGAGGCCGAGGTCAAGGCGACCTACTCCGAGCCGCTCTACAAGGGCAAGTCCCAGGTCCGGGTCCGCCGCATCTTCGTCGCGGCGACGCCGACGCCGCCCGTGCCCGAGGGTGCGACGCCGCCGGCCGCGCCCGCGGTGGATCCGGCCCGCGCCAAGCTGGTCGCGGCCCAGGCCGACCTCGCGGCCGGGCGCAAGCAGTTCGCCGACGTCGCCAAGGCGCTCGACGCCGAGCCGGCGTTCCGCGCCAAGGGCGGCGACTGGGGCTGGTACGACACCGCGGCGATGACCTTGCCCGAGCCGGCGCTGAACGCCGCGGCGAAGACCCTCGAGGTCGGCAAGGTGTCCGGCGTGATCGACGCCGGCGCCGGGTTCTACGTCCTGACCGTCGTCGACAAGCGCGAGGGCGATCTGACGTTCGATCAGGTGAAGCGCGAGCTGGCCGAGAAGCTGGCGCGCTCGGTGTGGGGCAAGGAAGCGGCCCGGCGCGCGGCGATCGACGTCGTCGGCAAGGCCCAGGGCAAGAACCTGCGCGATCTGTTCAAGGGCGAGGACGCCGAGAAGACCGGCGCGATCGAGTGGGCGTACGACGACGTGCCCGCGGCGTGGATGCAGGATCCGCCGACGGGTTCGGGCGCAGGCGCGGCGGCCGATCCGGTCGTGGCTCCGA
>JAYTAJ010000526.1:0-3959 GCA_043737575.1 Myxococcales bacterium
TAGCCGCAAACACCGTCACCGGGGCTTGGCGACCTGCCGCTGATCGGCGCACCGCTTGCTACTCGCCCCCGCCGCGTGCTAGATCGCGCCCTTCCCAACTACCCACGGCGGCCGAGGCTGGCGTCCGTGATCTCTCTGAGCGGTCAGATGATTTTCGCCAGCCGATGACTTCGCCGGAGGCCTAACGGACAAGAGGCACACCATGGAAACGATGCAGGAAGCTACGGGACAGACTCCGATCGCGATGCGCCAGCTCCTCGAGGCAGGCGTCCACTTCGGCCACAACACGGGTCGCTGGAACCCGAAGATGAAGCAGTACATCTTCGGCGCGCGCAACGGCATCCACATCATCGACCTGACCCACACGGTCAAGATGTTCAAGGCCGCCTTCAACGCGGTCGTCGACTCGACCTCGCGGGGCGAGCTGGTGCTGTTCGTCGGCACCAAGAAGCAGGCCCAGGACGTCATCGTCGAGGAGGCCAACCGCTCGGGTCAGCTCTACGTCACCCAGCGCTGGCTCGGCGGCACCCTCACCAACTTCAAGACCGTCAAGGGCTCCCTCGAGCGCCTCAAGATGCTCGAGAAGATGGAGGAGGACGGCACGATGATGGCGCTCACCAAGCGTGAGCAGATCGAGGTCCGCCGCGACCGCGACAAGCTGATGAAGTCGCTCGGCGGCATCAAGGGCATGAACAAGCTGCCCGGCATGGTCTTCGTGGTCGATCCGGCCAAGGAGCACATCGCCGTCGACGAGGCGCGCAAGCTCGAGATCCCGGTGGTCGGCGTCACCGACACCAACTGCAACCCGGACATGATCGACTACGTCATCCCGGGCAACGACGACGCGATCCGCGCGATCAAGCTGTTCACGTCGCGCATCGCCGACGCGTGCATCATCGGCGGCAAGGTCCACAAGGAGCGCGCCCACACCCGCGGCGCCCGCGAGGATCACGGCGACGAGCGCGTCATCCACGTGTCGTCGGGCGGCGATGGCCCCCGCGTCGAGATGGCGTCGGGCGGACGGATGTACGGCGACTCCGAGGCGTCGGCCTCTCCCGATCAGCCCCCGTCGTCGGTTCCGCCGCCGACGCCTTGATCTGAGAACCCGGTGCGTTGAGCGGGCGCTCGACGCATGTTCGCGCGGGGTCGCGTGGAGTGGGCTCTCCTGAGAGAGAGCCCGCTCGTGCGCACCTAAAGACGCACCTAGACAGCAACCGAGAATCGCTTCAGGAGATCGTTATGGCCGAAGTCACCGCCCCCATGATCAAGGACCTGCGCGAGCGTACTGGCGCGGGCATGTCGGACTGCAAGAAGGCGCTCGTCGAGTGCGAGGCCGACATCGAGAAGGCGATCGACTACCTGCGCAAGAAGGGCCTCGCCAAGGCCGCGAAGAAAGCCGGCCGCGAGGCCACCGAGGGCGCGGTCGTCTCGTACATCCACGGCGGCGGCCGCATCGGCGTCCTGGTCGAGATCAACTGCGAGACCGACTTCGTCGCGCGCAACGACGACTTCGTGGCGTTCACCAAGGACGTCGCGCTGCAGATCGCCGCGATGAACCCGACCTTCGTCCGCAAGGACGAGGTCACCGAGGACGCCATCGCGCGCGAGCGCAGCGTCCTCGTCGCCAAGGCGGTCGAGAGCGGCAAGCCCGAGGCGATCGCGGCCAAGATGGTCGAGGGTCAGCTCACGAAGTGGATGAAGGAGATCTGTCTCCTCGATCAGGCCTTCGTGAAGAACCCCGACAAGACCATCGAGCAGCTCCAGCAGGAGCTCATCGCCAAGATCGGCGAGAACATCCGCATCCGCCGCTTCGCGCGCTTCGAGCTCGGCGAGGGCCTCGAGAAGAAGTCGTCCGACTTCGCCGCCGAGGTCGCCGAAGCCGCTGGGCTCGGTTGATCTCTGAACCCGGTGCGTAGCGCGCCGGGATTGACGTGTCGTCGGGCGGGGTCGCGTGGCGCGTGCTCACCAGGCGTCAGTTCGTCGGCGCGCGGTCGACACGTCGGCCGTGCTCGCGGCCCAGGCCCTTCTGCCCGTACCCGGGATTGTCGGAGGGCTGGAGCGGCTGCACCGGATCGACCGGCGTGACCGGCTCGACCGGATCGACAGGCGGGACCGGCTCCACGACCTCCATCGGCTCCACCGCCGCGGGCGCGTGGCGCACCGGTCGCAGCACATAGATCAGCGTCACCGTCGCGGTGATCGCCGCCGTCGCCACCATCAGCAGCACCACCAGCATGGTGCGCCGATGGTCGGCCCGTGGCGTCATCGCCTCGCGACGGATCTGCGGATCCACGATCGTCTCGGCTTCGTCCTTCACCCGCCGATGATACGCAGGTCGGCAACGGCGATCCACCACGACCCTCGAGGGCTGGTCAATCGGGCGCCGCGGCTGTACGTTCGCGCGGCATGACGACCGAAGCACGACGTCCAGCCTACAAGCGCGTCCTGCTCAAGCTGTCGGGCGAGGCGTTGATGGGGGACCAGAAGTACGGCATCTCGCCGCAGGTGTTGACGACGATCGCGGGCGAGGTCGCGGCGGTCGCGAAGCTCGGCGTCGAGCTGGCGGTGGTGGTCGGCGGCGGCAACATCTTCCGCGGCCTGTCGGAGTCGTCGAAGGGCATGGACCGCGCGTCGGCCGACTACGTCGGCATGCTGGCGACGGTGATGAACGCGGTGTCGCTGCAGGACGCGATCGAGCGCGCCGGCGTGGCGACGCGGGTGCAGTCGGCGATCCCGATGTCGCAGCTCGCCGAGCCGTACATCCGCCGCCGCGCGATGCGCCACCTCGAGAAGGGCCGCGTCGTGATCTTCGGCGCCGGCACCGGCAACCCGTTCTTCACCACCGACACCGCCGCGGCGCTGCGGGCGATGGAGATCGGCGCCGAGATCCTGCTCAAGGCGACCAAGGTCGACGGCGTCTACGACAAGGATCCGCGCAAGCACCCTGACGCGCGGCGCTTCCAGCAGGTCACGTTCACCGACGCGCTCAAGCAGGACCTCGGCGTGATGGACGCCACGGCGTTCGCGCTGTGCCGCGACAACGAGCTGCCGATGAACGTGTTCGACATGACGACGCGTGGCAACATCGAGCGCGTGGTGTGCGGCGACCTCGTCGGCACCCGCATCGTCAAGGACATCGAGGGCTCGCGGTTCGTGGCGTAGCCCCGCCCAGAGGAAGATCATGCTGAACGAGATCACCACCGAGGCCGAGGACGGCATGAAGAAGGCGGTCGAGGCCTTCAAGCGCGAGCTGGCGAAGGTCCGCACCGGCCGCGCATCGCCGGCGATGCTCGACGGCATCCGCGTCGACTACTACGGCACCCCGACGCCGGTGAACCAGGTCGCGACCGTCACCGTCGTCGACGCCCGCATGATCTCGGTGAAGCCGTGGGAGAAGACCATGGTCGCCGCGATCGACAAGGCGATCCGCGCCGGCGATCTCGGGCTCAACCCGGTGCCCGACAACGATCTGGTGCGGGTCCCGATCCCGCCGCTCACCGCCGAGCGCCGCCGCGATCTGGTGAAGGGGATCAAGAAGACGTCGGAAGAGGCGAAGGTCGCGGTCCGCGGTTCGCGCCGCGACGCGATGGACATGCTGAAGGACGCCGAGAAGGACAAGGCGATCACCGAGGACGAGCGCAAGAACGGCGAGAAGAAGGTCCAGGACCTGACCGATCGCTACGTCGCCTCGATCGACGAGCTCGAGAAGAACAAAGAAAAAGAGATCACGGAGCTGTAGATTCCTGAACCCGGTGCGTGGCGCGAGGTGATCGATGCAGGTTCGGACGGGGTCACGTTGGCGGGTGCTCCGGGTGATGCAGCGAGGGGCGGTGGTGGTCGTGGTCGGGTGCGGTGCGCCGCCGATGGCGACGCCGCGGCCGGTGCCGATCGATGCCGCGGTCGATGCGCCGCCCGACGATCCGGCGATGGCCGAGGTGCTGCGGTGGCTCGACAGTCAG
>JAYTAJ010000527.1:0-3956 GCA_043737575.1 Myxococcales bacterium
GCCCGGGGCGTCACCCGCGCCGAGCCGCGCGGCGGCGCGGGCGTGGAGCAGCGCCGCTCGCTGCGGCGGTGACTGCGGCAACGCGAGGGCGCCGTCGCACGCGGCGGCGGCGACGGTGAAGTCGAGGCCGTCGCGGGCCCGGCCGACCATCGCGATCGCCAGCGCGCCCGCGCGATCGCGATCGGCGGCGGCCAGCCAGTGGCGCAGGCGCGCGCGATCGTCGCCGAGGCCGCTGTTGTCGAGCGCCGCCGCGAGCAGCGCGTGCTCGGGGCCGAGCGGCGCGCCGCCGCGCAGCGCGTCGCCGACGACGTCGTGGAACAGCTCCGCCAGATCGTTGCGCCGCGATCCGGTGGTGCGGACCAGGAGGCCCTCGGTCAGCGCCGCCAGCTCGCGGGTGATCGTGCGATGGGTGAGCCCCAGCGCCGAGCCGAGCACGTCCTGACGGACCGGCCCGTCGGCGGCGGCGATCACCCGCAGCGCCGCGTGGGCGGTCTCGGGCAACGCCGCGATCCGCGCCGTGACCAGCGCGAGGACGTCGCCGTGCTCGCCGCGCGGGAACCGCGCGAGCTGCTCGAGGAACAGCGGGTTGCCGGCGCCGCGCCGCGCCAGCGCCGCGGCGGCGTCGCGATCGGTCGTCGCCAGCACCTGGGCCGCGAGGGTGATCGCCGCGGGCTCGGCCAGCGGCGCGACCTCGAGCACGCGCAAGGTCAGCGGCAGCGCCGCGAGCCGGGCCTGGCGCGCCGCCAGCTCGGGCAGCATCGCGCTCGACGTGCGGATGCCGAGCAGCGTCACCATCGCGGGCGCGGGTGCGCGCAAGAGCTCGCAGAACAACGCGAGGCTGTCGTCGCTGGCGCGGTGGGCGTCGTCGACGATCGCGATCAAGCGGCGATCGCGGGTCAGGCGATGCAGGAGCGCCCGCAGCGCGCGCAGCCCGCGCGCGACCAGCTCGTCGATCGTCCCCGACGACGGCCGGGCCGGGACCACCCGCGCGAAGGCCGGCGACAGGTGGGTGATCGCCGCGGCGTCGTCGGGCAGGATCGCCGCGCGCGCCGCCGGTCCGAGCCCGGCGAGGTAGCGCGCGACGCCGTCGATGAAGCCGTCCCACGCCGCGAACCGCGTCGCGCTGCCGCGGGCGCAGCGACCCGCGCACACCAGCACGCCGCGGCTCGACGCCTCGCGCGCGACCCGCTCGAGCAGCGCGGTCTTGCCGATGCCGGTCGGCCCGTGGACCAGGTACACCAGCGGCGCCCCGCCGCGCTCCGACGCGTCGACCGCGCCGAGCAGCTCGGTCAGCTCGGCGTCGCGGCCGATCAGCGGATGATCGCGGCGCGCCTTCACCGCGACGCCGCCAGCGCGTGGCTGGTTGGGCGCCCCGAACTGCGCCGCGACGTCGGCCGCCGACGGCCGCCGCGCCGGATCGCGATCGAGCAGGCGCGCGCACAGCTCGTCGAGATCGCGGGCCAGCTCCGGCACCAGCTGGGTCGCGCGCGGCGCCGGCTGCTCGAGCTTGTCGGCGGTGACGTCCTGGGCCGCACCGACGAACGGCGGCCGCCCGGTGACGATCTCGAACAGCACCGCGCCGAGCGCGTACAGATCCGACGCGGTGGTGACGCGCTCGCCGCCGACCTCTTCGGGTGCGAGGTACTCGATCGTCCCCGGCCGGCTGCGATGATCGCCGCGCGCGTCGGCCAGGGTCGCGAGCGCGAGATCGAGCACGACCACGCGATCGGCGCGATCGACCCGCAGGTTCGGCGGCCGCAGCCCGCGGTGGACGATGCCGGCGCCGTGCAGCGCCGCGAGCGCACCCGCGATCTGCCCGAGCGCGGTGCGGACCCGGCCCTCGAGGAAGCGCGGCCGCAGCATGCCCTCGATCATCCCCCACGCCGCCAGCCCGTCGTCGCTGCCGCTGGCGTCGCCGTGATCGCGCCGCACCCAGTCGATCAACCCCGGCCCGTCGACCAGCTCCATCGCGAAGCCCCAGCGCCCGTCGAGCTGGTACAGCTCGTCGAGGCGGACCAGGTTCGGGTGCGTGACCGCGGCGGCGACCGCGAGCTCGCGCCGCACCCGCTCGCGATCGGCGTCGCTCGCGGTCGGCGCGGCGTGGACGATCTTGAACGCGACCCGCACGTTGCGATCGCGATCGATCGCCTCGACGACGACTCCCGCGCCGCCGACGCCAAGCTCGCGTACGATCTCGAAGCGCTGTGGTAGCGGTGGGCAGGCGACCACGACCGACGATAGCTCGCGCCGTGCGTCGTGCGCGATGGTTGCGGCGGGAGATCGCGCTCGCCGCCGCGGGGTGATGCGCGGATCTCCGAGGTCCGATCAGCGCTGCGCCGCCCGCAGCAACCGGCTGAAAGCGATCCCCGCGGCCTCGGCCAGGACCGGGACCAGCTCGACCGCGGCCCCCAGCGGTCCTCGCGCCTGCACGTACAGGAGGCACACCACCTGCTCGCCGACGACGATCGGCGCGACCACCGCGCGGTTGGGCGGCCGGCCGCCGAGCAGCGCCCACATCTCGTGATCGATCCGCGTCGGCGGCACCGCCTCGAGATCGATCGACAGCGGGTCGGTCGACCGGTAGCTGGTCGCGATCACGCCCGGCTCGCCGAGCGGCACCGCGAGCGCCTCGATCGCCGCGAGGCCGTCGTGGCAGAAGCCCTTCCAGCCGATCGCCAGCGGCGGCCGCACGATCAGGATCACCGCGGCGTCGAGCGGCGCCGACGGCAGATCGCCGAGCGTCGACATCACGATCGCGGCGACCTTGTCGCGGCTGCCGGCGTGGCGGATCGCGCGGGCCAGCTCGTCGAGCGTGCGCGACGCCGGCCGATCGCGCTCGCCGGGCCGCTGATGCACGTCGGTGGTGACCTGGCGCACCGCGATCCGCGCCAGCGCGGTCGGGGCCTCACCGAGCTGCGGCACGAAGCGGCGGCGCGCGCGGCCGACCGCGTCGTCGACGTCGGGCGCGGTCTGGTAGTCGAGCGCCGCCGGCTCGGGCCGATCGGTGTCGGGTGGCACCACCAGCATCGGCGAGCTCTGGGGCGTGACCGCGTCGGGCGGGTAGGGCAGGGCGTTGACGTCGGAGTCCTCGCGCAGCTCGGGCGCGTCGGGCACCGGGATCGCGGTGCGGCTGTCGACGCGGAGGAAGCGGTTGGCGCGCGGGATCTGGTACGCGAGCTCGAGGTGGTAATAGAGGCGCAGCTCGGGCGTGATCGCCTCGACCAGCTGGGTCGGATCGATCTCGAGGTGGAACGCGATCTCGCCGCGGCCATGCTCGGTCAGGCGATCGCGCACGCCGACCGCGATCCGATCCGGATCGCTGGCGAGGCGGCCGATCGGCACCGCGCGCAGCTTCGCCGCGAGCTCGGGGGGGAGCCGGGCCTGGATCGCGAGATCGCGGCGCTCGAAGTGACCGCCGAGCGCCGCAGGCACCCGGGTCCGCCGCGCCAGCCCGCGGGCGACGCCGTCGAGATCGAGGTAGCCCAGCTCGACGAGGTTGGTGCCGAGGCGACCGCCATACAGCACCTGCGCCGCGAGCCCGGCATGGATCTGCTCGTTGGTGCAGAGATCGAGATCGACCAGGATATCGCCGAGACGAGGCACGCGCGCGCGATCGTACCCCGACGACTCCGAGGTTCGGAAGTTACCTGCGGGTGAGGCCCGCGTGATCAGGGACATTGCAATCCTGAGCGCGCCTCGTTAAAACGCGTGGATCCGGCGGGGCTCTCCCCGCCTCTCGTCTGCCTTCTGGAGGATCCATGCGTCGCATCGCCCCGCTCGCTCTCGCGCCCCTGTTCGTCTTCACCGCCTGTGGCGACGACGGAGGTGGCACCGATCTCGGAGTGCCCCTGCCGCTCACCACCACCAAGGCCAACGACAAGGTCGGCGGCGCCTGGACCGAGCTCGGTGAGGCCGACTGGAGCTGCCTCAACACGCCGACCGCCGACGCGCCGTCG
>JAYTAJ010000528.1:0-1652 GCA_043737575.1 Myxococcales bacterium
CGACACGTCGAGCTCGAGCTTGACCGGGATGTCGGCCGGCTTGCACTTGACCTCGATCGTTCGCATGACCGTGTGGAGGATGCCGCCGTCGACGACGCCGGCCGGCTTGCCGGTGAACTCGAGCGGCACCACCGCGGTGACCTCCTTGTTGGGGTCGATCGCGAGCAGGTCGACGTGCGTGATCTCGCGGCGGATCGGGTGGATCTGGTACTCGCGCACCAGCGCCGACAGGGTCCGCACGGCCTTGCCGCCGTCCTCGATCGTCACGCTGATGACGGTGTTCTGCTTGCGGACCGGATCGAGCGACGCCTTGAGCGCCTTCACGTTCACGGTGACGTGCAGCGGGGTGATCTTGCCATCGGTCGACTCGCCGTAGCAGACGCCGGGCACGAGCCCCGAGGCGCGGAGACGATGAGCAGCGCCCTTGCCGGAGCCGGTGCGGAGAGAAACGGTGAGCTGTCCGACTTGCATGACTATCCTCGAATGAAGCGTGTGGCGAGTGGCAGTACTTACTACATAAACAGCGAGCTGATCGAGTCGCCGTGGTGGATCCGCTTGATGGCCTCGCCGAGCAGGCGGCCCACCGACTTCACGCGGACCTTGCTGCACGCGATGCCCGCGTCCGACAGCGGGATGGTGTTGGTGACGACGATGTGCGACAGCGGCGAGTCGGTGATGCGGGCGACCGCCTTGCCCGAAAACACCGGATGCGACGCGCACGCGGCGACCTGCGAGGCGCCGGCGTCCATGATCGCCTTGGCGGCGTTGGTCAGCGTGCCCGCGGTGTCGATGATGTCGTCGACGATGACGGCGCGCTTGCCCTTGACGTCACCGACGATGTTCATGACCTCGGACACGTTGGCGGCGGCGCGGCGCTTGTCGATGATCGCGAGCGACGAGCCGAGGCGCTTGGAGAACGCGCGGGCGCGCTCGACACCGCCGGCGTCGGGCGAGATCACGACGGTGTCCTCGCCGCCGTAGCCGAGGGCGCGCAGCTCGTCGATGAGCACCGGCATCGCGAACAGGTGATCGAACGGGATGTCGAAGAAGCCCTGGATCTGCCCGGCGTGGAGATCCATCGCCAGCGCGCGATCGGCGCCGGCGGCGGTGATGAGGTTGGCGCACAGCTTCGCGGTGATCGGCGTGCGCGGCTTCGACTTGCGGTCCTGCCGCGCGTAGCCGAAGTACGGGATGATCGCGACGATCGAGCCGGCCGACGCGCGGCGCAGCGCGTCGATCATGATCAGCAGCTCCATCAACGACTGGTTGACGGGCATGCAGGTCGGCTGCACGACGAAGCAGTTCACGCCGCGGACGTTCTCGCCGATCTCGACGTAGATCTCGCCGTCCGAGAAGTGCGTGACGTCGACCCGACCGAGCGGGATCTCGACGAACTTGCACACCTCCTCGGCCAGCGCCCGATTGGCGTTGCCGGTGAAAATCGACAGTGCTTTGAGCACGGCGGTCTCCAGCTTCTCGAGGTGGCGTTTCCCGCGCGGCAGCACACCGCGGGGAGGCGCGGATCTACTCCCAAACCCGCCGGCGGTCAACGCAAAGCGCGGCCTCTCAGGCGACGGCGAGCGTTGCGGCCCTGGCGACCAGCGCCGCACTCGAAGACTCCGAGATTCGCTCGGCCTCCTCGATCAGCAGCA
>JAYTAJ010000529.1:0-3954 GCA_043737575.1 Myxococcales bacterium
CGCGCCGCGATGGATCGCCAGGGCGATCAGCCGATGGAGGCCGCGGTCGCCGAGCTGATCGACGACGGCGAGCTCGAGCGCCACATGCGGCGCATGCGCCTGGTCTACCTCGCCCGCCGCGACGCGCTGTGCGCCGCGCTCACCACCCGCCTGGCCGGGGCGGTCAGCTTCGAGTCGCCCCGCGGCGGCATCTCGCTGTGGGCCCGCACCGATCCCGCCGTCGATCTACCCGCGTGGATCGCCGCCTGCCAGGATCGCGGCGTCATGGTCGCGCCCGGCGCCCGCTACACCTTCGACGGCCACGAGCCCGGCGCGCTGCGGCTGGTGTTCGCGCCGCACACGCCCGCCGAGCTCACCCGCGCCGTCGCGACCATGGCGGCCGCGCTCGCGATCACTTCCCGAGCAGCTTGCGGGTCCGCACCAGGGCGCCGAGGCGCGCCTTCCGGATCCGCGACTCCTCGGCGGTGATCGCGTCGACCAGGCGATCGATCTCGGCCTCGTTCGGGTTCGGGCCCGCGACGGTCTGCTGCAGCTTGCGGCCCAGCTCCTTCACCTTGCGCTCGGCCGCGTCGGTCGCCGCATGCTCCTCGGACGCGATCCGATCCAGCTGGGCGAGCTTGCCGCGATCGAGGTGGAGATCGTCGAGGTCGATGTGGATGTCGAGATCGAGATCGAGGCCAGGATCGGAGCCACCGCCCGACAGCGCCCCCGACGCGAACGGGATGTTCTCGAGCCAGCCGAGGTCGGGGTTGTCGAACGGCGAGCCGAAGTCCTGGCGGTCGTCCCAGTGGTCGCGGTCGCGGGCGGCGCGGTCGCGGGCCCGGGCCGCTCGATCTCGCGCGCGAGCGGCGCGGTCGCGGGCTCGGTCGGCGTCGGCCATCGCATCGTCGATGTCGATGTCGTCGAGCGCCTCCAGCTCCTCCAGCTCCTCGAGGCCTTCATCGCCGTCGTCGTCGTCGTCGTCGTCGTCATCGCCGCCGATCCGGACGTTCAACCCGCGCCCGATGCGCACGCCGCCGCGCATGCCGGCGTTGCCGAGCGCCTTGCCGATCTCGGCCTCGACCGCGTCCGATAGATCCTTGCTCCACCCCGACGCATCGGAGAGATCCGCGAGGTCGCGGGGGTCACCCGACCGCTGCGCCTTGCGCAGCGACTTCAGGATGCGCGCCTTGATCGCGGGCGGGAGGCTGTCGTTGCTCTCGACCTCGGCGATGCCCTCGGCGAGCCCGCGGCGCAGCTCGTCCTTCATGTGATCGTCGACGTTGACGCCCCACGCCGTGGGGGCCTTCGGGGCCTTGGGGGCCTTCGGCGCCCTGGGTGCGTGCGGCGGTGCGGGCGGTGCGGGCGGTGCGGGCTGGGCGGTCGCGGTGGCGAACAGCGCGCCCGCGAGGAGCGGCAAGAGCACGAGGCGGAGACGGTTCATGGGGTTTCTCCAGCGGAGCGGTGACGTTGAACGAGGACCGCCCGGTAGGGGCGGAGGGGCGCCTCGATGCCGCGCCAGTCGCCGGCCGGCGTCATGGCTCGATCGAAGCGAGTGAGCTCGAGGTGGGCGCGCGCGCGCTCCGACTCCTCGGGCGTGACGGATTGCTGACTCGCGGGGAGCGCGGCAAGCTCGGCGCGCTCGGCGCGCTGGAACCGCTGTACTCCGAAGAAGATGACGACCGCGGCGGCGAGGGCGCCGACCACCGAGACCGCGGTGCGGCGGCGGCGGCGGGTCTGGATCTTCGTGCGCGCACCGACCTGCATGCGGGCCGAGAAGCCGACGCCCGGCTCGACGCCGTGGGTGCTGCGGGCGAGCGCCGACGGCAGCGCGACCAGCGCGGCGCAGTCGGGGCAGCCCTTGACGTGCTCGCGCTCGGCGTCCGACAGCGGCTCCCCGCTCGCGACCGCGCCCGCCACCAGCGAGCAGCGAGTCACGACGACACCTCCATCAACTCGCGCAAGCGGGCGAGCCCGCGCACGAGGTGGGTCTTGGCGGTGGCCTGCTCGACGCCGAGCATCTGCGCGATATCGGGCACGGGAAGGTCATGACCGTAGCGCAGCACCAGGGCCGCGCGCTGCTTGGCCGGCAGATCGCCGAGCTTCGCCAGCAGCACGGTCACGTCCTGGTGGGCGCCGAGGGTGTCGTCGGCGCGGCCGGGGGCGGCGCCATGCATGCGCGGCGACAGCGCGTCGTGCGGCAGGCCGTCTCCCTCGATCGGCTTGGCGCCGTCGTCGTCGTCGCGCTCGAACCAGCGGCCGAACACCGCGCGGCGCAGGCGGCGGCGGCGTAGCACGCGCAGGCACGCGGTGGTGACGATGCGCAGGAACCACGCCGGCGCCGCGACCGGATCGCGCAGCTCCGACAGGTTCTCGCACGCGCGGGCCAGCGCGTCTTGCACCGCCTCTTCCGCCTCGGCGCGGTTGCCGAGGAGGTCGTAGGCGATCGAGTAGCCCTTGCGCGCCGGAGCCCCTGCCAGCTCGGCCAGGAGGCGGGCGCGCGCATCGACCGCGACGGGCAAGGTGCCAATAGACAAGCAGATGGGTCCTTGCGCCAGCACTGTATAGACCAAGAGCCCCGGACGGTCGGATCGGTTTACCGCCCGCCACGAATTGCCCCGCGCGCCCAAGCCGCTGGAATTGCTCGTCGCGCCACCCCCTGCGGCCGTGGTACTGCACCGTCATGGCGTATCTGCCGCCCGAGGTCATCGGCCTCCTGCTCGCCCTCGCCGCGTTCTGCGGGGGGGTGATGATGGTCGGGCTGCGAGTCAGGATGCGCGGCGATCTCGAGCCGCTGTCGGCGCGGGCCCGCTGGTTCCTCGCGGCGTCGCTGGTCGCGATCGTGGTCGGCAGCGTGATCGTGTACCGCCTCGGCAAGCACGTCCTGGACACCTGACGCCGTCCGGTTGTGTCCGGATTCCGGACGTTCGTGGCCGGATCTCGGACGCGTCCGGGCGCCGCCGACGCGATCGCGCGGTGTTGCCCGTGGCATGCCGCGTGCGAAGGCCCGACCCGTGCTGGCTCGAATGCGGTCGTCGTCGTTGCGCGGGATCGATGCCACTCCGATCGACGTCGAGGTCGACGTGGTCGGTGGCCTGCCCGCCTATCACGTGGTCGGCCTCGCCGCGCTGGCGGTGCGCGAGGGCGCGGTCCGCATCCGCGCTGCGA
The DNA here is from genome assembly GCA_043737575.1 of Myxococcales bacterium. Lineage (GTDB taxonomy): Bacteria > Myxococcota_A > Polyangia > Haliangiales > Haliangiaceae > UBA2376. The sequence goes on from JAYTAJ010000529.1 coordinate 3,148, forward strand.
TCGAGGCGGTCGGCCAGGCGCTGCCGACCAAGAAGATCACCGTCAACCTCGCGCCCGCCGACGTGCCCAAGCCCGGCACCGGCTTCGATCTGCCCATCGCGATCGGCGTCCTCATCGCCGAAGGCCTGGTGCCATCGGCGCCGATCGACGACCTCATGCTGCTCGGCGAGCTCGGGCTCGACGGCACCCTGCGCGCGGTCCGCGGCGCGCTCGCGTCGGCGATCCTCGCCCGCGCGATGGGCTTGCGTGGTCTCATCCTCCCCGCCGTCTCCGCCGGCGAGGCCGCCGTCGTCGAGGGCCTCGAGATCTACGCCGCCCGACACCTGCAAGACGTCGTCGCCGCGATGACCGGCGGCCCGCCGCTGCCGCGCGCGATCCCGTCGCCGTCGCGCACCGCGCCGTCGTGCCGCCTCGATCTCACCGACGTCCGCGGCCAGCCCCTCGCCCGCGCCGCGCTCGAGGTCGCCGTCGCGGGCGGCCACGCGCTCTTGCTGCTCGGCCCACCCGGCATCGGCAAGTCGATGCTCGCGCGTCGGATCCCGTCGATCCTGCCGCCGCTCGATCTCGACGAGGCCCTCGAGGTCACCAAGGTCTACTCGGCGATCGGCACGCCGCTCACCGGCCTCGTCGACGAGCGCCCGTTCCGCGCGCCGCACCATTCGATCTCGTCGGCCGCGCTGCTCGGCGGTGGCTCCGTGCCACGGCCCGGCGAGATCACCCTCTCCCACCACGGCGTGCTCTTCCTCGACGAACTGCCGGAGTTCTCGCGCTCCACCCTCGAGTCCTTGCGCCAGCCCCTCGAGGAGC
>JAYTAJ010000530.1:0-1651 GCA_043737575.1 Myxococcales bacterium
CAGCGGATCGCCGGGCTGTCGGCGCCGACCGCGTACATCGCGGGCGCGCACCCGATGCGCTCGGTCGACGATCCGGTCCGGGCCCGGCTCACGGTCACGCGGCTCGACGACGATCGGCTGCGGGTGCGCTGGGATCTCGAGGGCTCGCCGACCTGGGAGCAGCACGTCCGCGTCGCGATCCCGCCCGGCGACTACGAGCTGCGGGTCGTGAACGCCCTGCCCGACGAGGTCGGCTCGGGCGTCGCCCGCATCCACGCGCTGTCGCTGGTCGGCTTCGAGCTGCGGCCGCGCGATCCCGCCGAGCGCGCCGCGTCCGAGGCCACCGCCGCCCTCGCCCGCAACGACGCCCGCGCCGCCCTGGCCGCCCTCGATCGGACGCCGCCAGCCGACGCCTGGGACGGCGCCCGGCTCCGCGCGATCGCGCTGCAGCTGCTCGGCCGCTCCGACCAGGCCCGCGCGACCCTGCGCGCCGCCCTCGCCGCCACCCCCGATCGCCGCGCCGCCCGGATCGCCGAGCTGGCGCAGCTGCGTCGGGTCCGCGACGGTCAGTTCGCCGCCCTCGCCCGCGCCGCGGTCGGCGACGACGTCATCACGCTCGAGGCGCTGGCGTGGGAGGAGACCGGCTACCAGCACCTCTACGAGCCGCGGGTCCAGGACCGCCTCGCCGACGAGCTGGCCGATCTGCCGCCCGGCCACGGCGCCCAGCGCGAGGCCCGAGCCCAGCTCCACCTGCTGCGCGGCACCGCGCTGTCGGTCATGAAGCGCACCGACGAGGCCCGCGCCGAGCTCGAGCGCGCCTTCGCCACCGCCGCCGACGGCGAGCTGCGCGCCGACGCCGCGGTCCAGCTCGCCCTCGACGCCGCCGCCGCGGGCGACGCCGCCGCCGCGCTGCGCTGGGCCGAGGCCGGCCTCGACGTCGCCGCCGATCCGCTGTGGATCGCCGATCAGCTGCTGCTCGATCCCGCGGTGCGCGCCCTCGCGGCCCGCCCCGACTGGCAGCGCGTGCGCGGGCACGGCCGCGTCGTGCCGTCCGAGATCCGGACACTCGAGGAGAGATAGCTCAGCGCCGCGGGTTGGCGCGGAACCAGCCGATCGCCTTGCCGATGGTCTGGTCGAGCGGGGTCCGCGGCATGCCGAGCTCGCGGCGGGCCTTGTCGGCGTCGTACCAGACCGTCGACAGCGCGTAGCGCGCGGCCTTGACCGTCGCCAGCGGCGGCTTGCCGGTGCGCTCGGCGCGTCGCTCCATCAGCCACGCCGCGGCGACCACCGCGCGGCCCGGCAGGCGGCGGCGGATCGGCGGCAGCCCCGCGAGGCGGGTCACCGACTCGTAGAACTCGCGGTAGGTCACGTTGTGGCTGCCCGCGATGTAGCGCTCACCGACGGTGCCGCGCTCCTCGGCGAGGACGTGGCACGCCGCGACGTCGTCGACGTCGACCGCGCAGAAGCCGCCGTCGGTGTAGCCGGGCACGCGCCCGGCCAGCGCCTCGACGATGAAGCGCCCGGTCGGCGTCGGGCCGCGATCGCGCTCGCCGAACGGAAACGCCGGACACACCAGCACGACCGGCAGGCCCTCGTCGGCGAGCCGCCGCGCGTCGAGATCCGAGAGGTACTTCGATCGGATGTACGCGTTGCCGCCGCGCCAGTGGTTCCA
>JAYTAJ010000531.1:0-1651 GCA_043737575.1 Myxococcales bacterium
CCGTCGAAGCTGCCCAGCCCGATCAGGCGATCGTCGACGACGATGCGGGCGTCGCCCGGCACGGTCTGGATCCGCATCCGGCCGCGCCGCGGCGCCAGCGTGAACGAGAAGCTGTACGGCTTGCCGATGCCGACCCGCAGCGACTGCACGATCGGCTCGTAGCCAGCCAGCTCGACCGTCATCGTGTACTCACCCGCGGTGAGCGTGATCGAGCGATCGCTGTTGGCGCGCTCGGTGCCGCGCACGCCCTGCTCGTCGGCGATCGACACGAACGCGCCGGGTGGCTCGGTCGCGACCTTGATCGCGGAGCCCAGCTTCTTCAGGACCACCAGGCGCGCGCTGACGTTGTCGCGCTCGATGATCTCGTCGTCGTCACGCAGTGGCGCCTCGACGACGAAGCGCTCGAAGTACGCGACCGCCAGCTCGTACTGGGTCAGGCGCTCGTGGGCCTGGCCGATGTCCTTCATCCGCACCGCCCGCGGCAGGAGGCAGTACGACGCGGTCATCTCGGTGATCGTGCCCTCGTAGTCGCCCTGCTTGTACAGCACCACGCCGCGGTCGTAGTGCTCCTTGGCGATCGCCTCGATCGCCGGCCGCTCGAGCGGTGGCAGCGGACCGCAGTCGTCGGTCGCGAGGTGGAGGCGATCGGCGCCGATGAAGCCGTCGTCGTCGGCCGCGGCGACGCGGCGATCGAGCAGCGCCCCGCCGAGCAGCACGCAGGCGACCAGCGCGCCGCGCGCGATCACTACTTGCCGAACCCGCTGAGGTCGCCGCCCGCGGTGTCGTCGACAGAGCCCTTGCCGCTGCCGCTGCCGCTGCCGGTCGTGCCCGTCTCGGTGCCGGGCCGCGGCCGACGGATGATCTTCGGCTTGCTGCCCTGCTTCACCTTCACCAGCGTGCACTTGATGGTCTTGCCCTTGTGGACCGCGGGCCGGACGTTGCACTCCACGTCGTCGTAGCCCTCGAGCGACGCGACGACCTTGACCGTCTCGTCCGACAGCGGCAGATCGATCGTCGCCGGCGAGGTGCCGTAGTCGACGCCGCCCTCGCTGAGCCGGGCTCCGGGTGGCACCGTCGCGATCGTCACCTGCACCAGCTCGACCTGCGGCGGCGGCACCACTGCGGCCGCGGCGTCGGTCGACACCACCGCGACGCCGCCGTCGATCATCGCGGCCGTCGCGGGCCGCTTGCCGCTGCCGCCCATCATGATCGACACGCTCACGACCACCGCGGCGACGATCGCGGCGATCACCGCGACCCACGCGGCGATGCGCAGCGCGCCGCGGCGAGGGGTCCGACGGCGCGGGCCGGTCACCCGCGCGCGCTGGGTCGAGTGGGTCGGATCGTCGGCGAGCAGCGATAGATCGGCGACGACCTCCGAGGTGGTCTGGTAGCGATCGTCGCGATCCTTCGCGAGCGCCTTCAGCACCACGTTCTCGAACTCGTCGGACAGCCCCGGTCGCAGCGTGCGCGGCGACTTCGGCGGATCGTTCAGCACCTGCGAGATGATCGCGAGGTAGTTGGGCCCGGTGAACGGCACGTGGCCGGTCGCGAGCTCGAACATGATCACGCCGAGCGCGTAGATGTCGATGCGGGCGTCGAGCTCCTCGTCGCCGCGCGCCTGCTCGGGCGACATGTACAGCGGCGTGCC
>JAYTAJ010000532.1:0-3948 GCA_043737575.1 Myxococcales bacterium
CCGTCGGCGAGCGCGAAGTCGTAGCGCAGCGTGACGTCGTTGTCCTCGTAGCCCTCGGCGCCGTAGAGGTTCTCCCACCGCTGCACGACGTGGCCGCGGCAGGTCGCGACGTCGACCGCGGTGACCCGCGCCTCGCGCCCGAACGATCGATCCGGCCACTCGACCCGCAGCCGCGCCGGATCGAAGGTCACCTCGTCGTCGTCGGCGCGATCCTCCGTCCACGCGACGCGCCACACGCCGGACGGATCGCACGAGGACGGCGTGGGCGTGGACGCTCGGCCCGTGGTGGCGCACGCGGTCGCGGCCGCGGCGAGGAGCAGGTACTTCATGGACGCTGCAACGGCGCGCGCACCCGCGCTATTGCGTCACGGCCCGAAGATCGACTGCATCAGATCGGTGCCGCCGCTGACGTTGTGGACCATCACCGTCTCGGTGTCGTCGAAGCAGCCGAGGGTCGCGCCCGCGCCGCTCCACTGGTTCGGCACGCGCTGGCTGTTCACCCAGTTGCCGTTCGCGCGATACGACCACCAGATCTCGGTGATCGATCCGTCGAAGCCGCCGTGGGTCAGGTGGGTCTCGCCATTGCACGACACCACCGACAGCGGCTTCGCGCTCTTCATCGACGGCAGCACCTCGGGCGAGTACCACACCGACACGCTGCGGCCGATCGTGCCGCGGCGGCGCACGATCGCCGAGTACGGCACGCCGCCGTTGGCGTGGACGACGGTGTAGATCAGCTCGATCTCCTCGGTGTCGGGCATGTACGCCATCACCACGCTCTGGCACAGCGGACCGCCGCTGCTGATCTGCCAGCTGCTGTAGGCGATCCACTGCGTGCCGTCGAAGCGATCGACGTAGACGTGGCCGCGGTTCTGGCTGTCGTGGGCGCAGTACGCGACGTAGAGCTTGCCGTTGTAGGCCAGCGCCGACGGCGATCGGATCGACGTGGAGCCGAGCGAGCGGCCGATCGTGACCGGGCTCGTCCACACGCTGCCGCCTGTGCTCGTCATCATCAGGCGGTTCTGACCGACCGGCTTGTAGATCAGCTGCAGCCGATCGCCGAACGGCGCCAGCGTCGGGTTCGAGTCGCTGTTCTGCCCGACCGACAGCTCGCCCGACCAGCTGGTGCCGTCGTAGCGCGACCACTTCAGGTTCGTCGACGAGGCGCTGCTGTAGTCGGTATAGACCATGTGCAGCCGGTCGTTCCACCACGACAGGCCGACCTGGCGCGTGCTGTCTTGCAGCGGGACCTGGACGTCGTCAGGCCACTGCCACACCGACAGCTCGTCGGTGGACTCGCCGAGGTCGGGCGCGTCATCGGCGGCGTCGACGCAACCGACGAGCAAGAGAGAGAGGAGGATCGCTGCTGGTGTGCTTCGCATGCGAGCGCGCATCGCAAGGCGCGTGCCGCGTCGACGCGGTTCGATCTCGCGCACCTGGCGCGTCGGCGCGCCGACGCCTAGGCAGTTCGGCTGGGCGACGCGTAGAGTCGCCGCATGATCGCGTTCTACGGCATGGGGCTGCTCGGTTCGAACTTCGTGCGGGCGTTGCGGCGCCGCGGCGAAGAAGTGCAGATCTGGAATCGCACCGTCGCCAAGGCCACCGCGCTCGAGGCCGACGGCGCGCGCGCCTGCGCCGACCCCGCCGACGCCGCGCGCGGCGCCACCCGCGTCCACCTGACCTTGTCCGACGACGCCGCCGTCGACGACGTGCTCGAGCGCGCGCGGCCCGGCCTCGGCGCCGACGTCGTGATCGTCGATCACTCCACCACGTCGGCCGCCGGCGTCGTCGCCCGCATCGCCCGCTGGCGCGACCGCGGCCTCACGTTCGTCCACGCGCCCGTGTTCATGGGCCCCGGCAACGCCCGCGACGCGACCGGCATCATGCTGATCTCGGGCGATCGCGCCGCCGTCGATCCGCTGCGGCCCGCGCTCGCGGCCATGACCGGCAAGCTGGTCGATCTCGGCGAGCGCGGCGACGGCGCCGCCGCGTTCAAGCTGCTCGGCAACCTGTTCCTGATGTGCATGACCACCGGCCTCGCCGAGATGCTCGCGCTCGCCAAGGCCCTCGACGTCACGCCCGCGCTCGCTGCCAGCCTGTTCGATCACTTCAACCCCGGCACGTCGATCCCGTCGCGCATCAAGCGCATGGTCGACGGCAACTTCGCCGACGCGTCGTGGGAGCTCGCCATGGCGCGCAAGGACGCCGGCCTCATGCTCGCCGCCGCCGCCGCCGCTGACGTCCCCCTCGCCGTCCTGCCCGCCATCGCCGCCCGCATGGACGCCGTCATCGCCGAGGGTCACGGCGCCTCCGACTGGACCGTCCTCGCCGCCGACGCCGTGCGCTAAGCGCGTCGGCGCTGCGGGTTCGCCAGCACCGCGAGGGTCTCGAACAGCAGCGCCGCGCCGAGGTGCGCGGTCATGTCGGCGTGGTCGAGCGCGGGCGCGTACTCGCACAGATCGGCGCCGACCACGCGCAGCCCGTCGAGGCCGCGCACCAGCGCGAGCGCCTCGCGCGACGTCAGGCCGCCTGGAACCGGCGTGCCGGTGCCAGGCGCGTAGGCGGGATCGATCGCGTCGACGTCGATCGACAGGTACGTCGGTCGGCGTCCGATCCGCTCGCGCAGCTCGGCGCTCACGCGGTGGATGCCTCGGGTCGCGACCTCGCCGATGAAGTAGATGGGGTTGCCCACACCGAGCGTGAGCGCCGCGTCCTCGGCCGTGCCCCACGAGCCGCGGATCCCGACGTGATGGAGCTGGCCCGGCTCGACCAGACCCTCCTCGATCGCGTGGCGCATCGGCGTGCCGTGGTGCCAGGCGTCGCCCCAGGTGTCGGCGCTGCTGGTGTCGAGGTGGGCATCGACGTGGACGATCGCCAGCGGACCGTGGGCCGCGTGCAGCGCGCGCAGCGCGGGGACCGCCACCGAGTGATCACCGCCGACGACGATCGGCACCGCTCCGGTATCGACGATCGCCGCGACCTCGGCCTGCACCGCCTCGCGCATCGCGCCGCGATCGAACGGCGGGAACGCGACGTTGCCGCCGTCGCGACACGCCAGCGCGCGGAAGACGTCGACGCCGGCGGCCACGTGGTAGCTCTGCACCAGCGCGCTGACCCGCCGCAGCGCCCACGGCGCGAGCCGAGCGCCCGGCTGATAGGTCGTGCCGGCATCGGTCGGCACGCCGAGCAGGACGACGTCGGCGTCGCGGTAGCGGGTCGCGATCGGCGCCGCGACGTCGATCATCGGCAGGCGAAAGAACGGCGTCTGACCGTGCCGCAGGTACTCGAGCGCGCCCTGCTGGGTCATCGGTCCTCGGGTGCCGGCAGCGGCGCGTGCAGGGTGACGACGCGGGCGATCACCGCGCGGACCCGCGTCGCGAAGTCCTCCGCGCGATCATCGGCATACGGCCACATCGCGGGCAGCACCTCGACGCGGGCCCGGACGCCGCGTCGGGTCGACACCTGCCAGTAGTGCGGCAGGAACGTCGCGGCGCCGGTCCACGCCACGTCGGCGCGGTCGAAGCTGAGCGCCAGTGGCACCACCGGTACGCGCGCGATCATGGCGGCGCCGAAGCCGCCGCGGTGGAACGGCAGCACCCGTCGGCCGTCGGTGGTCGTGCCCTCCGCGAAGTTGAGGACGCTGGTGCCCTGACGCAAGGTCGTCACCAGCGCGCGCAGCAGCCGCGCTCGCGCGTGCGGCGACTCGCGATCGACGAATTGGACGCCGAGCGCGTCGGCGGCCTGGCCCACCAGCGGCCAGCGCGCGACCTCGCCCTTGGCGAGCGGCACCGCCGGGATCCGCGACAGGATCACCAGCGGATCGAGGTACGAGGCGTGGTTGGCGACCAGCAGGCACGGCCAGTCCGGCAGCTCGCCGACCAGCTCGACGTCGATCCCGTGGATCGCGCACAGCTCGCGCATCGTCGTCGACAGCGCCCGCGCCTGGTC
>JAYTAJ010000533.1:0-1646 GCA_043737575.1 Myxococcales bacterium
ATGGCGTTCGGCACGATCGCCTACGTCGCCCACTACCAGGACGGCGTGCGGCTGCTCGATCTCGCCGATCCGTCGGCGCCGCGCCAGGTCGCGTGGTTCAACACCTGGCCGGGCTACGATCGCAGCTACGGCCACAGCTTCTTCGAGGGCGCGGTCGGGATCGACGTCGACCGGACGCGGCGCCGCGTCTACGTCGCCGACTCCAACCGCGGGCTGCTGATCCTGTCCGACATTCGCCCGTAGGCGGCTTGAACCGCGGACGGGCGCGATGCATGGTCCGCCCGGATGTTCGCCACCGATCCGCCCGCTCGCCCCAAGGTCGCGTACTTCTGCATGGAGTTCGGCCTCGACGCCCGCTTCACCGTGTACGCGGGTGGCCTCGGCATCCTCGCGGGTGATCACATGAAGTCGGTCGGCGATCTGCGGCTGCCGGTGATCGGCCTGGGGCTCTTGTGGAACGAGGGCTACGTCGAGCAGCGCCTCGAGCACGGCGTGCCGGTCGATCGCTACACCGCGACCGATCGCACCCACCTCGAGCCGGTCGCGCTGCCGCCGGGCGCGCTCGAGGTGACGGTGCGCGGCCACAAGGTGCCGCTGCGCGCGTTCCGCGTCACCCGCTACGTCGAGTCCGAGCTGTACCTGCTCGAGCCCGAGCGCGACGAGGATCGCTGGATCACGGCGCGCCTCTACGGCGGTGGCTCCGACGATCGCCTGGCCCAGGAGGTCGTCCTCGGGACCGGCGGGGTGCGGCTGCTCCACGCCCTCGACAAGGACGCCGACGTCTATCACTTCAACGAGGGCCACGCGGTGTTCGCGGGCCTCGAGCTCTTGCGCACCAACCGCTTCGGCGGCAACAAGCTCGCCGAGCGCATCGAGCGGCTGCGGCCCCACGTGGTGTTCACGACCCACACGCCGGTCGCGGCGGGCAACGAGATCCACGAGCTCGCGGCGATGCGGCGCATGGACGCCGACCTCGGCTTCACCGACGCCGAGCTGACGGCGATCGGCGGCGATCCGTTCTCGATGACGGTGGCGGGCCTGCGGTTCGCGCGCATCGCCAACGCGGTGGCGCAGCTCCACGGCGAGACCGCGCGGCGGATGTGGAAGGGCGTCGCGGGCGCGGCGCCGATCATCGCGGTCACCAACGGCGTCCACGCCCCGACCTGGCAGGACCCGCGCATCCGCGCCGCGCTGGCGCCGGGCCGCAGCGACGACGACGGCGCCCAGGCGTTGTGGAACGCCCACCGATCGATGCACGGCGAGCTCGCGGCGCTGGTGAAGGCGCGGACGGGCGCGGTGCTCGATCCCGAGAAGCTGACGATCGGCTTCGCGCGCCGCGCCGCGGGCTACAAGCGCGCCGATCTGATCCTCGGCGACGACGCCCGGCTCGGCAAGATCCTCGAGCGCGCGCAGATCGTGTACAGCGGCAAGGCCCACCCGCGCGACACCGGCGGCAAGGCCTTGGTCGCGCGGCTCGCCGAGGCGACGCGGCGCTGGCCCGGCCAGGTCATCTTCCTCGAGAACTACGACATGGTGGTCGGCGCGGCGCTGACCCGCGGCGCCGACATCTGGCTCAACAACCCGCGCCGTCCGCTCGAGGCGTCGGGCACGTCGGGCATGAAGGCGGCGATGAACGGCGTGCTCAA
>JAYTAJ010000534.1:0-1645 GCA_043737575.1 Myxococcales bacterium
GAGGTCGGCGTGGCGAAGGCCGAGGTCGCGCTCGAGGGGGCCCGGCCGAACCCGAGCGTGTCCTTCGATCGCGAGGCGCTGTTCCCTGACGGCGGCAGCGCCGCCACGCACTACGCGCGCGTGCTGTGGCCGCTCGACCTGTCGGGGCGGCGCGGGCGACGCATGGCGGGCGCACGGACCGCCACCGCCGCGGTCGCGGCCGACGCCGACGCGGCGCGCGTCGCGCTGGTGCTCGACGGCCTGCGGGTGTTCACCGAGGCGGCGTACGCGCGGCAGGAGGTCGCGCTGTCCCGCGCCGAGCGCGCCACTCTCGCGCGGGTCGTCGACGCGGTTCGCAAGCGCGCCAGCGCGGGCGCGGCCAGCGGCTACGATCTGCAGCGCTTCGAGCTGGAGCTGGCGGCCTACGACGATCGGATCGCGTCGGCCGAGACCCGGCTCCTCGAGCTGCGGGCCCAGGTCGCCGCGCTGGTGGGCCGCCCCGCCGAGTCGATCGACGCCGCGTCCGCGCTCGCGCTGCCCGCGCTACCCGCCCCGCTGGACGACGTGCTCGCTGAACGAGGTGACTACCGGGCCGCGAAGCTGCGCGCGCGCAGCGCCGACCAGCGCGCCGACGCCGCGGCGCGCGGCTGGATTCCGGATCTCGGCCTGTCGGCGGGCTTCATGGCGAGCGGCGTCGGCGCTGAGACCGCGATCGGCTACACGATCGGGCTCACCGTCGCGCTGCCCATCTTCGATCGCGGTGGGCCGCAGGTCGCGCGTGCCCGCGCGATCCGTCGCGTCGCCGAGGCGGAGACCCGCATCATCGAGGCCCAGGTCCCGGCCGCGGTGCGCGCGCGGCACACCACGCTGCGGCTCCGGATCGCGCAGGCGCAGCGGCTCGCGTCCGAACAGCTCGCTCGACTGGACGCGCTGCTGCGCGCGGCCGAGACCGGCTACCGCGAGGGCCACACGGGCGTCGTCGAGCTCCTCGACGCGTACGAGACCGCGCGCGACACCCGCCTTCGCGATCTCGAGCTGCGGCGCGACGCGCGCCTGGCGGAGCTCGAGCTCATGCGCGCCCTGGGACGCCGCCCGTGAGGACCACCATGATGCCGACGATCCGATCCTGCGCCTCGCTCGCTGCTGCCGTCGTCACCGCCACCGCGCTCGTCGCCTGCGGTGGCGACAAGGGCCACGACCACGGCGCGGGCGGCTCCCATGCCGCGCCGCCCGAGCTGCCCGGCCAGTCGGTGACGCTGTGGGCCGAACGCACCGAGCTGTTCATGGAGTACCGCCCGCTCGTCGTCGGCAAGGCGAGCGGATTCGCGGCCCACGTCACCGAGATGCCGACCTTCAAGGCGGTGACCAGCGGCGCCGTGACGCTCACGCTCACCTACGCCGACGGCACGAAGCTCGAGGCCGGGACCGACGCGCCGACCAACCCCGGCATCTTCCGGCCGCTGCTGACGCCGAACCGCGCCGGGCCGTGCACGCTCAGCATGTCGATCTCCGGCCCGCAGCTCACCGACTCGTTCCCGATCGGCGGCTGCGTGGTGTTCGCGGACGAAGCCGCGGCACGCACCGCCCTCGGGGAAGAGGAGGAGACGCCCGGTCGCATCGTCTACCTCAAGGAGCAGCAGTGGAAGACCGACTTCGCCACCGTGGC
>JAYTAJ010000535.1:0-3940 GCA_043737575.1 Myxococcales bacterium
AGCTACACCAGCTGCATCAACTGGTTCCAGAACCCGGACGCGAACGTCAGCGCGCACTACGTCGTGCGGTCCCTCGACGGCGCGATCACCCAGATGGTCGACGACGCCGACGTCGCGTACCACGACGCCTGCTTCAACACCGAGTCGATCGGCATCGAGCACGAGGGCTTCATCGCCGATCCCGACCGCTGGTACACCGAGGCGATGTACATGCGGTCGGCCGCGCTCACCGCGTGGACCGCCGATCAGTACGGCATCCCGAAGGACCGCGCGCATATCTACGGTCACGGCGACGCGCCCGACTGCTCGAGCCACACCGATCCCGGCCCGGGCTGGGACTGGCCGCACTACCTGGACCTGGTGATCGGCGGCGGCGTGCCGCAGCTCGCCGCCACCGCGGGCAGCGCCGAGTTCCCGCAGGAGCTGGTGAGCGGCGAGGAGGCGGTCGTGTACTTCGAGTTTCGCAACGACTCGTCGATCACCTGGGGCCTCGACGAGACCCGGCTCGGGACCCAGACGCCGATGGATCGCGCGTCGGCGTTCTTCGTCGACGGCAACTGGCTGTCGCCGAGCCGCGCGACCGGGGCCGATCACTCGACCTACGCGCCCGGAGCGACCGGCCGCTTCACCTTCGCGATCCGCGCGCCCGAGGTCCTGGCGACGACGCAGTTCCGCGAGGAGTTCCAGCTGGTGCAGGAGGGCGTCGGCTGGTTCGGGCCGATCGTCGCGATGGACATCACGGTGCAACCGCGCAACGGCGGCACCGGCAGCGGCACGGGCAGCGGCGGCGGCTCGGGCGGCGGCGACGTCGGCGATGCGTCGGGAGGCTGCGCGGCGGGCGGTGGCGGCTCGGCCGGCGTCTGTGTCATCCTCGCGCTCGGTGCGCTGGTCCGCCGCCGTCGTTCTCGCCGCTAGCTCGGCTGGCCTGTGCGGGGTCGGCTGCGGTGGCGGGGTCACGCTCACCGTCGACGGCGATCGCGCGGTGCCGGCCGAGCTCGACGCGATCTGCCTCGGCGTCGCCGACCGCGCGCTCGGCGGCGGCGGCTTCGGCCGCAGCTATCGCCTGATCGATCGGCTCGGCCGCCTGCCGCAGACCCTCGCGATCGAGCCGGGCGACGCCGACGCCGCGATCGCGTGGGCGCGCGGCTACCGCGGCGGGGTCGTGGTCGCCGCGGCGCGGGCCGACGTCGACTTCGGGCGCGACGTGACCCTGCGGCTCGATCGCTGCCCGGGCGGCCGCGGCGGTGCGATCGTCGACGGCGGCGAGATCGCCGCGCCGGGCGCGCGGATCGTCGCGTCGATGGGGCAGGGCGGCGCGGTCGCGGTCGTGATCGACGCCAGCAGCGCCCGTGTCGTCGACGTTCACGGCGGGGCGCTGGTCGCCGACGACCTCCCGAGCGGCGGCGGCGACGCGATCGTCGCCTTCGACGCCGACGGCGACTGCGACGACGATCTCGCGATCGCCCGGGGCGGCGCGGTCGCGATCTGGATCCGACGCGGCCGCGGCTTCGAGGCCGGCCCCGAGCTGGCGACCGCGGCGTCGGCGCTCGCCACCGCCGACGTCGACTACGACGGCGACGTCGATCTGATCGTCGCGGGCGGCAGCGCGGTGACCCTGTGGCGCAGCGACGGCGTCGGAGGCTTCGCCGCCGATCCGGGCGCGATCGACACCCGCGGCCAGGTCGCCGCCGCGCGGGCGATCGCGACCGGCGATCTCGACGGCGACGGCCACGCTGATCTGCTGGTCGGCCAGAGCGGCGCGCCGCCGCGGGCGCTGCTCGGCGATCCGTCGGGCGCGGGGGTCCTGACCTACGCCGCCGCGGTGTTCCCGCCGGTCGCGCTCGACGTCGCGGCGATCGCGGTCGCCGACGTCGACGGCGATCTCGATCTCGACGCGGTCCTCGCGATCGCGGGCGGCGCCGCGCGGGTCTACGTCAACCGCGGAGGGCTGCTCGAGGACCAGAGCTTCCTGCGGCTGCCGCAGCCCGCGCCGATCGCGCGCGGCGCCGCGGTGGCCGACTGGGACGGCGACTGCGCCCCCGACGCGGTGCTCACCGGTGCGGCGACCGCGGCGATCCGCGGCGGCCCCGATGGCGTGTTCGCCCTCGAGCAGGCGCTCGGCGACGCCACCGCCGCGGTCGCGACCGATCTCGACGACGACGGCGCGCCCGACGTGGTCGTCACCGGGGCCGCAGGCGCCCGCTGGTTCCACCGATGAGGGCCGCCGCGATCGCGCTGCTCTTGATCGTCGCCGCGCTCGGCCTTGCGGTGGCGCCGCGCGACGCCTGCGCCGAGGCTCCCGACGCCCGCGCCCGCCGGTTGCTCGCCGCGGGCGAGCGGTTCTTCGCCGAGCAGGAGTACGACAAGGCGATCAAGGTCCTGGTGCCGGTCACCCGCGACGCCGCCGCGCCGCGGGCGCTGCGGGTGCGCGCGTGGGAGCTGATCGCGCTGGCCCGCTTCATCGACGGCGACGAGGGCGGCGCCCGCGACGCCTTCGAGCGCCTGCTCGAGGCCGACCCCGGCTTCCAGCTGCGCGACACCTCGGGCTCGCCGCGCATCCGCCGCTTCTTCGATCAGATCCGCCGCGAGGTCGCGCCCGCCGCCGACGTCACCGACGTCGATCTCGAGCACGCCGCGCCGCGCGGCGCGACCGCGGGCAAGCGCCTCGAGCTCGAGGTCCGGGCGCTGCGCGGTGGCGACGACGTGCTCGAGGTCGTCGTGCTGCACCGCCGCATCGGCGCGATCGGCTACGCCGAGCAACCCGCGCGCGCCGCAGGCGATCACCGCTGGCGGGCGGGCGTGCCGCTCGAGGCGGCGCGGCGCGCGTCGTCGATCGAGTACTACGTCGAGGCCCGCGGCGCGGCCGGCTCGGTGCTCGCGCGGATCGCCGCGCCCGACTCGCCGCTGTCGATCGCGGTGGCGCCGGGCGGCGGCGAGTCGCGATCGTGGTACGGCCGCTGGTACGTGATCACCGGCGCCGTCGTCGTCGCCGCCGGCGCGACCGGCGCGATCGTCTGGGCCGCGTCGTCGGGCCCCGACGACGGATCGCTGCCGCCCGGGCGCGTCGTCGTCTCGCCCTGAGGGTTCTCCCGACGCGTGCGACCGACCGCGACAGGCGCGTCGCGACTCGCGCTCCGATCGCGTCGCTGGCACCTCACCGCGCCGAGGACTTGTTAGCTCCGCCGAGCATCACCGCGTGGGATAGATCTTCTTGTATTCATGTGTCGGGGCGCACCGACAATCGTTCTTGACGGTGTGGGGGCAGGTCGGTTACGTACGCGCACCATTCCGTTTCTTTCCAGCGTGGCCGCTGGAACCCAACTCGAAGAGGAGTCCATACAGATGAAGAAACTAGCTTTGAGCGCACTGATCGCGGCGGGGTTCCTGGCTGCCTGTGGCGGCGGCGATGACGTCACCGTCACCGACGCTGGCTCGGACGGTGGTTCCTCCGTCGATGGCGGCACCTGCAACCCCGTCAGCCCTCCCGGCGAGCAGGGCTGCGCCGCGGGTGAGAAGTGCACCTGGATCTCGGTGACCGACACCCCGATGCGCATCGGCAAGACCGGCTGCGTGCCCGATGGCACCGTCCCCCTCGGCGAAGCCTGCACCCGCGGCCCGCTCGGCGAGTCCACCGGCTACGACACCTGCGCGGCGGGTGGCTACTGCATCTTCACCTCCATGACGGGCGGCTTCTGCCAGGACATCTGCGGCTTCGACAACGGCGCCAACGCCGCGTGCTCGACTGGCTTCGCCTGCACCCGCTACTCGAGCACCTTCGCCAACGGCATGGAGGATCCGATCGCGGGTGCCTGCAAGCCGACCTGTGAGCCGCTGACCCAGACCCTCACCAACGGCGGCGTGTGCCCGAACGGCGAGGGCTGCTATCCGTTCGGCCAGGCCACCACCACCGTCGGCGTCTGCGCGGGCACCAGCCCGACCA
>JAYTAJ010000536.1:0-1644 GCA_043737575.1 Myxococcales bacterium
GCGGGCGGGCTGAAGTGGCCGGGCAAGCTGCAGAACATCGGCTTGAAGGGCGAGGTCATCCTGTTCGACGGCATCAAGGTCGGTGACCCCGACGACAACCGCTACGAAGTCCAGGTCCGCTGACCCATGGCGCCCAAGCCGCTCGTCTACAACGCGACGCTCACCAACCGCGTCGATCTGACCGACGCGCTGTGCCTGTATCAGGTCACGCCCGACGACGCGCCCGCGCCGGGTTGGTTCACGCCCGGCCAGTACTGCGTGCTCGGCATGAACCACGACGAGCGGCCCGAGCTCGGCGGGGTGCGGCGATCGATGTCGATCGCGTCGGCGCCCGAGGACGCGGGGCCGACCGAGTTCTACATCCGCTACGTCGCGAAGCCCGAGAGCGAGAACCCGCTGACCCATCGGCTGTGGACGCTCAAGGCTGGCGACCGCATGTACATGCGGCCGGTCGCGGCCGGGGTGTTCACGGTGAAGGACACGGTCGGCGACGACGATCAGCGGCTGATCGTGTGCGTCGCGGCCGGCACCGGATCGGCGCCGTTCGTCAGCATGGTGCGCAGCGAGCTGCGGCGGAACCCGAAGGCGGATCTGTCGCGCTACGTGATCTTGCACGGCGCGTCGTACGCGGCCGACCTCGGCTATCGCGACGAGCTCGACCGCCTGGCCGCCGAGCACGGCCTGCGCTACTGGCCGACGGTGAGCCGCGCCAAGGACTCGCCGGGCTGGGCCGGTGACAGCGGTCGCGTCGAGCAGTTCTTCGCGCCGGATCGCCTCGCCGAGCTCGAGGCGCGGCTGGGGCTGGCGCCGGGGGCGTTCTCGCCGAAGACCGCGGCGATCTTGATCTGCGGCCTGCAGGGCACGATCGGCACGACGATCACCAACCTGTGCGCGCGCGGCTTCGTCCCCGATCACAAGCGCATGCGCGAGGCGCTGGGCGCGCCGAGCGAGGTGCCCGCGAGCTTGTTCTATGAGCAGTACGACACCGAGCCGGTGATCGATATCAAGAACCCCGAGGTCGTCGAGCCGCTCAAGACCCAGCTCGCGGCCGGGCTGAGCGCGCTGGCGGCGACGTGACCGCGCGCGCGTTCGTCGCCGGGGCCACGGGCTTCGTCGGCCGCGCGCTGGTGCAGGCGCTGGTGGCGCGCGGCGTCGACACCACCGCCCACGTTCGTCCGGATTCCGGACGTCTCGCCGAGTGGCGCGACAAGCTCGCGGCGCTGGGCGCCAAGGTCGACGCGACGCCCTGGGACGACGCGGCGCTGACCGCGACGCTACGGACGCTGGCGCCGACGCACGTCTTCTGCACGATCGGCACGACCCGCAACCGGGCCAAGGCCGATCAGATCAGCGGCGACATCTACCAGGCGGTCGACGTCGGGCTGACCCGCACGCTGGTGACGGCGGCGGTCGGCTCGGGCGCGCGGCCGCGGCTGGTGGTGCTGTCGTCGATCGGGGCCAGCCCGAAATCGGCGTCGGCGTACCTGAAGGCGCGGGCCCAGGCCGAGGCGTTCGCGATCGAGTCGGGGCTGTCGTGGGCGATCGCCCGGCCGTCGTTCATCGTCGGCGACGGTCGCGACGATCGCCGCCGCGCCGAGGACGCGACCGCGGCGGTCGCCAACGGGCTGCTCGGCATGCTCGGCG
>JAYTAJ010000537.1:0-1644 GCA_043737575.1 Myxococcales bacterium
TTCGGACTCCGGGGCGGCGGGAGGCGGCGTCGGCTGGGCGAGCGCGGCGGACGGGATCGCCGCGAGCATGATCGCGGCGAGGAGGGCACGAGGCATGGCAGCCGTGCAAAGCACCGCGCGTGCCGACGCAGCGCGGCGCGGTCGGGGCCAATCTTTCCGACGGTCTGAGCCGGAGCCTGACTCGGGCCTGTCGGAATCGCCTGTCGGGTTTCCATGCAAGGCTCGACGGTTCACCGACGGACGGATGCCGCCATCGCGCCGCGCGCGCTGCTACGATTCGTCGCATGTCGACGGTGAGGCGAACCGATCACGCGCCGGCCGCGCCGCGCCGATCGCTTGGCCCGCAAGTCGCAACACCGGGCGCGGTGTGGAAGGGCACGCGCAACGAGCTGATCCTGGCGACCGGCCAGAAGAACGTCCGGCTGTCGGCGATCGTCGGCATCGTGGCGTCGAGCTTGATCGCGGGCCTGCTGTGGCGCGCCCACTACCCGACCTGGCGCATCGCCGCGCCGCCCGCGATGCTGATGCTGATGCTGACCGCGCAGTTCAGCGTCGTCCACGTCGCGCTGCGCAACCCCGCGGTGCTCGAGCGCGCGTTCATGTGCCTGCACGCGCTGTCGCAGCTCTACCTGATCGGCGTGACCACGGTGACCGGCGGCCTCTACAGCCCGCTCTTGCCCGTGGTCGGCGCGTCGATCGCGCTGCCGATCATCTTCTTTGGCCGGGCTCCGGTGACGCGCGGCCTGCTGGCGTGGAGCCTCGGCCTGTTCATCGCGATGGCGGCGCTGCCCCAGCGCTGGCTCGGCCCCGGCCTGCCCCACCCGCACTACGCGCAGGTCGCGGTGATCGGCTTCGTGTGGACCGCGACGATCGTGTCGATCTTCGTCGGGCGGGTCCACGCCGCGAGCATGATCGCCAGCTCGACGGTGAGCGCGCTCAGCGAGGAGCGCGTCGCGGTCGCGACCGAGCAGATGTGTCGGCTGCAGTCGGTCGGCTCGAAGGTCGCCCACGAGCTGAAGAACCCGCTGGCGTCGGTGAAGGGCCTGGTGCAGCTGCTCGCGCGCGGCGCTGGTGACGCCCGCGCCCGCGAGCGCCTCGACGTGGTGCAGAGCGAGATCGCGCGCATGGAGACCATCCTCGCCGAGTACCTGTCGTTCTCGCGGCCGCTCGAGGATCTCAAGCCGCTGTCGATCGACCTCGCCG
Organism: Myxococcales bacterium; assembly: GCA_043737575.1. Taxonomy (GTDB): domain Bacteria; phylum Myxococcota_A; class Polyangia; order Haliangiales; family Haliangiaceae; genus UBA2376. Next base: position 1,204 of record JAYTAJ010000537.1, read on the forward strand.
CGATCGCCGCCGACGCGGTCGCGGTGGTGAGCGGCCGCGCCGAGCAGGCCGGCCTGACGATCGAGATCGACGGCCGCCCGACCCGGGTCACCGCCGATCCGCGGCGGCTCAAGGAGGCGCTGCTCAACATCCTCGCCAACGCGATCGAGGCGACGCCGAACGGCGGCACGATCGCGGTCGCGACCCGGCCGCGGCCCGACGGCGGCGCGGTGATCGAGGTCGTCGACAACGGCCGCGGCATCCGCGGCGAGGACCTCGATCGGCTCGGCACGTCGTTCTTCACGACCCGCGACGCCGGCACCGGGCTCGGCGTGGTGCTGGCGCAGACCGTGGTCGGCCAGCACGGCGGCACCATCCACTACCGCAGCGCGCCCGGCCACGGCACCACCGTCACGATCACCCTGCCCGCGCAGCCCGGCCCGCCGATCACCAACGGGCTGA
>JAYTAJ010000538.1:0-1643 GCA_043737575.1 Myxococcales bacterium
GATCCGGACCGCCTCGCGATCTTGCGCGAGCTGGCGATCAAGCTCCACGCCCTCGAGCGCGACGGCACCCTGCCGCGCTCGATGGTCGTCCGGACCCGCCGCCGTCGCGACTAGTGGCTACCCGGTCGCCGCCCCGGGCTGATTGCACGGTTGCCGGGTTCGGTCGATGCTGACCCGACGTGACAATCGACGCTCAGGTCGCGGCCGCCCTAATCGCGGTCATGCCGGACGGGGTGCTGCTCATCGACAACGAGCTCCGGGTGACCTGGTGCAACCCGCGCGCGGGCGAGCTGCTGCAGACGCCGTGCGAGGCGATCATGGGGCGCTCGATCGTCGAGCGGTACTGGGATCCGACCCAGGCCTACGAGCGCGCGCTCGCCGATCGGCTCGGCATCGACAACCGCCCGACGCCGCGCGAGTGGCGCACCGCCGAGGGCACGCGCCGGGTGCTGCTGGTCAGCGCCCGCCTGGCCGAGACCCAGCTGGCGCTGATCCTGCGCGACCCGACCGACCTCGACGACACCGTCGAGCGCCTGCTGCGCACCGCCGCGAGCTTTCGCACCGTGATCGAGAACTCGCCCGACTCGGTGATCATCCACGCGCAGGGCCGCATCATCTACGCCAACCAGACCATGCTCGCGACCTGGGGCGGCAGCCTCGACGAGCTGATCGGCAAGCCGGCGATCGATCTGGTCCACGCCGACGATCGCGCGATGGTCGCCGAGCGCCAGCGTGCGATCGCGGCCGGCGCGGTGTCGCTGCCGTTCATCGACGAGCGCTTGATCCGCAAGAACGGCACCGAGTTCGTCGGTCAGGTCGGCGCGGTCGGCATCCTGTTCGACGGCAAGCCGGCGGTGATGGTGGTGGCGCGCGACGTCACCGAGGCGCGACAGCGTCAGGCTCGCATCGGTCAGGTCGATCGCATGGTCGCGCTCGGCACCCTCGCGGCCGGCGTCGCCCACGAGATCGGCAACCCGCTCACCTATCTCCTCCTGCGGCTCGACGCCGCGGGCGTGCGCGCTGGCGAGCTGCGGTCGGTGGTGCCCGCGGGCACGCCGTCGGCGCCGGTCCTCGACGAGCTGGTCGGCCACCTCGCCGCGGTCAGCGAGGGCGCGCGTCGGGTCCGCGCCATCGTCAGCGAGCTGCGGCTGTTCGCCCGCACCGACGAGGAGCCCGGCGTCGTCGACGTCACCGTGCCGATCGAGCGCGCGCTCAGCATGGCGGCCCACGAGCTGGCCGGCATCCCGATCGAGCGCGACTACGCCCCCGCCGCGGCGGTGATGGCCAGTGAGGGCAAGCTGACGCAGGTCGTGCTCAACCTGGTGCTGAACGCCGGCTACGCGATCCGCGCGTCGACGTGGCTCGGTCCCCACAGCGTGCGCGTGCGGGTGTGGTCCGAGGGCGCGCACACCAAGTTCGCGGTGACCGACACCGGGACCGGCATCGCCGCGACCGATCTGCCGCGGGTGTTCGATCCGTTCTTCTCGACCAAGCCGGTCGGCGACGGCGTCGGCCTCGGCCTGGCGATCGCGCAGTCGATCGTCGCCACCGGCCTGGGCACGATCCAGGTCGAGAGCACGCACGGCGTGGGCGCGACGTTCACGGTGACGCTGCCGTCGGCCTGACGATTTCGGTTTCCCTCG
>JAYTAJ010000539.1:0-3936 GCA_043737575.1 Myxococcales bacterium
TCGGGGCGCAGGATCGCGAAGCGCTTCACGCCGAGCCGCGTCGCCCGCCGCGCCAGGCTGCGGGCCCGGGCCTCGGCCGAGTGCATGACGTGGAAGACCCAGGTGCCGCCGCTGGTGCGCTCCTCGGCGCGGGCGTTGAGCGACAGCAGCGGCACCCGCAGCTCGGCGGCGCGCGCGCTCGCGGCGTCGACCGACGCGCCGTCGGCCGGCCCGACGATGCCGAGCACCTCGCCGGCCGCCAGGGTCGTGACCGCGTCGGCCGCGGCCGCGCCCTCGGCGTCCTCGATCTGGATCGCGGGCGCGCCGTCGCCGAGCGTCGCCGCCGCGACGTGGAGGCCGCGCACGATCTGCTCGCCGATGCGCGCGTACTTCTGCGACTGCGCGACGATCGCGCCGAGCCGACCGATCACGACCGGGCCGCTGTCGATCGCGCCATCGTCCTCGCCCTGCGGCAGCCCGAGGCTGCGCCGCGCCGCCGCCGCGCGATCGCGGGCCTGGCGCGCGCCGTCGACGTCGCCGGTCGCGGCGCGATCGCGCGCGAGCCGATCGCCGAGCAGCACCGCCGCGACGCCATCGCCGCCCGCCGCGGTCCACGCCGCCGCGACCTCGTCGCTCGTCGCCGCCGCCACCAGCTCGGCGCCGCGGCCGAGGACGAAGGCGCGCTCGGGCGGCGTCGCGACCGGGTACAGCTTCTCCATCCACGGCAGCGCCGCCAGCGGCGTCGCGCTCGCGAGGTGGGCGTGCACCAGCGCCGCCAGCCAGGCGCCGCGCTCGGCGTCGTTCTCGATCGCCGCCTCCGATCGCGCCAGCAGCGGCAGCGCGGTGTCGGCGTCGCCGAGGTAGCCGCTCGCGAGGCCGAGGTACAGCTCGCCGCGCTTGCGTAGCCCCGGCTCGAGGTCGTCGAGGGCGAGCAGCTTGGTCAGGCTCTCGACCGCGCCCGCCGCCTCGCCGCCCTGCTGCGCCGCGATGCCGGCGTAGAGCAGCGCGAAGGCCTCGACCGGGTCGCCCTGGTGCGCCTCCGCGATTGCCTTGAATTCCTCGGTTTGCTCGTCCGACCCGCGCTGGAACGCGTCGCGCGCCACCAGGAAGCGGCTGCGCGCCGACGCGTCGCCCGTCGTCGGCACGTCGGGGACCAGGGTGCGCCGATGCTGCTTGGGGCAACCCGCGAGCAGCGCCGCCACGAGGACGATCACGCCGACGCGCAGCGCAGAGGAGACCATGCGCGCACGATAGCCGCGTCCCTCCCCTGCCGCAAACCCCGGCGATCGCATGGCGGATGCAACGCTCCGCCGCGGGGCTTTGTTCGCCATCGCATGAGAGTAGAGTGCGCGCGTGTCCCGCACCGACCGCCTCACCGCGCTCCTCGACGCCGCCAACGACCACCTCGACGACGGCGACCTCGCGTCGGCGCGCGCCAAGCACGCCCTCGCCGCGCGCATCGATCGCCGCAACCCCGACGTCTTGTGCCTCGACGCCCAGCTCACGGCCCTCGAGGGCGATCTCGAGCGCGGCCTCGAGCTGGCGCAGCAGGCCCTCGAGCTCGCACCCGAGCACATCCACGCGCTGCTCACCGTCGCCGATCTCGCGCTCGGCGTCGATCCCGAGCTGGCGGTCGAGCACGCGCGCAAGGCCGCCGATCTCGTCGAGGACGAGGGCGATCTCGTCGCCGCGGTGCTGCTGCTCGCCGACGGTCTGTGCCAGACCGACCGCGCCGCCGAGGCCCGGGGCGTGCTCGCCGAGCTGTCCAGTTCCGCGATCGACGATCCGCCGATCATGCTCGACATCGCCGGCGCGCTGCTCAACGCCGAGGACCCGACCAGCGCCGAGCTGTGGCTGCGCCGCCTGACCTCGACCGAGGACGAGTACACCGCCCACGCCTGGCACCTGCTCGGCAGCGCCCGCGAGGCCAAGGGCGACAAGGCCGGCATGATCGCCGCGTGGCGCGAGGTGCTCGGCCGCGATCGCGCCGCGCCGTGGGAGCCGGTCCTGTCCGACGACGACCTCGAGGCCGCCGCCACCGCCGCGCTCGAGGAGCTACCCGCCGAGGTCCGCGCCCGTCTCGAGAATGTCCCCATCCTCGTCGAGGATCTGCCGTCCGATCACCTGATCGAGGACGGCTGGGATCCGCGGCTGCTCGGCCTGTTCGAGGGCACGCCGCTGCCCGAGCAGTCGTCGGTCGGCGGCGCGCCGACCGTCACCACCATCCACCTCTTCCGCAAGAACATCGAGCGCGCCGCCGGCGGCGAGCCCGAGGCGATCGCCGAGGAGATCCGCATCACCGTCCTCCACGAGACCGCCCACTACTTCGGCCTCGACGACGACGACCTCGAGAAGCTCGGCCTCGACTGAGCCGCCCCCGCGCCTCGATCACGTCGGGACGCAGAAGCCCGGGATCGGCTCGATGCCCGGCTCGCAGGTCGCCTGCCCGAACACGCAGCAGTCGCCCATGACCGCGCAGTCGGACGTCATCACGCACGTCCCACCCGTCGGGACCGTGCCGACCGGACCCGCGTCGATCGGCAGCGGCGATGCGTCGATGATCCGCGCGTCGATCGGCAGCGGCGCATCGATCGGCAGCGGCGCGTCGATCACCTGCGGCGCGTCGATGCGCTTGGCGTCGACCTCGTCATCATCGTCGTCGGCTCCACCCGATCCCGCCGCACAGGCGCCGAGCGCGATCGCGAGACAGATTGCAACGCTGGGCTTGGTGATCGCGGCCATCTACAACTCCGGAACGCAAAAGCCAGGGAGAGGCTCGGTGCCCGGGATACAAAGGCCCGGGCCACCGGGTGGGAAGCAGCAGGTGTTCGCGCCGCAGTCGGCGGTCGTGGTGCATACCAGGCCGCCGCCCGCGTCGGGTGGGAGGATCGCCGCGTCGATCAGCGGCGACGCGTCGACGCTGCGGGCGTCGATCGGCTGCGGTGCATCGATCGCCTGCGGCGCATCGACCGCTTGTGGCGCATCGACCCGCTTCGCATCCACCTCTTGATCATCGTCGTCGTCGGCGTTGTTCCCGACGCCCTGGGCGCACCCGACCAGCATCAGCGAGGCCGCGATCGTGAACCAGAGCCCGACGGTGTTCTTGGCGGTTTTCGGCATGTACGTCTCCTGCGCTGACCTCCCGAGATCAGCGCTCGCATCGTATCCAAGCCGACCTACGGCACAAGCAGAATCATCGGGACATCACCTGTCCGTCGCGCGGTTGTCACGCGACTGGTCCGGCCAAGCGCGTAGCGGCTACGCGAGCGTGGCGACGCGCTCGCCGAAGACGCGCTCGAGGCGGGTGAGGAGATCGTCGGACGGCGACACCATCCAGCGATCGCCGAGGGCGATGACGCACTCGCTGCGCTGGGGGATGGCGAGGCGGACGATTGCCTGGCAGATGCCGCGGGGGGCGGCGAGGAGGATCGAGCGCAGCTCGTCGATCTGATCGCGGGTGACGAGGTCGGCGTTGAGATCGATGAAGACCCGCGTGGTCTTGGCCTTGCGCAGCTCGGCGATGGGCTGGGCGTCCTCGAGGAGGATCTTCCACTCGGCTTGCTCGGGCGTGCCTTCGTTCACGGCCTTGCCGGAGCACAGGATGGGCTCGTCGCACACGAGGACGTGGCGGACCTTCTCGAAGGTCTTGGGGAAGCACACGACCTCGAGCGTGCCGGTCTGATCCTCGAGGACGAAGCGGGCCATCTTGTCGCCCTTCTTCGTGATCATCTCGCGGTACTGCGCGACGACGCCGCCGACCGCGGCCTCGCCAGCGGAGCGGCGGCCCTCGATGAAGTCGGCGGTCGACGCGGTGGCGTAGCGCACCAGATCGGTGCGGTAGCGATCGAGCGGGTGGCCGGAGATGTAGAAGCCGAGCGCCTCCTTCTCGAACGCGAGGAGCTGCTTGGCGGGCCACGGCTCGACGGTCGGATAGTTCTCGCCCTGGGCGGCGGCGCC
>JAYTAJ010000540.1:0-1640 GCA_043737575.1 Myxococcales bacterium
GGTGAGAAGACGAGCGGCGTGCGGAACGTCAGGCCACCGCTCACCTGCATCGTGCTGACGTCCTTGCCGAGATCGCGGGCGGCGACCTCGGCGTAGACGCCGATCGCATAGGTGCCGAGGAAGATCCCGCGCGGCTCGACGCCGACGCCGCTGGCGTAGAGCTCGGCGCTCAGCCGCCCCGCGACGCCGAAGCCGGACTGCTCCTCGCCGAACGCGTTGCTCGCGAGGTACTCGCCGCGGCCCGCGGCCCAGGTCCGCCAGAATCGACCGTGGGCCAGGGTCTGGCCGGCCTCGAGGTACAGGCCGCCGTAGATGACGTCGTTGTCGACGTCGGGCATCGCATCGTTCTCGGCGCCGATCAGCGCGGCGCCGAACACGCCAAGGCCGAGATCGAAGTTGGTCGGCGTCGGGCTGAGCGACGCCCAGTGGATGCCGGCCCGCAGCTCGATGCCGGGCAGGAAGCCCTGGGTCGTGTTCGCGCCCTGGGCGCCGACGTCGATCTTGAGCGGCATCATCAGGCGCGGCCCGGGGCGGCGGCGGTAGCGGCGCGGCTGCGACGACACCGTCCCCGACGGGCGAACCTCGGGGCGGTGGTCCTGGGTGGACGCGCGATCGCCGGGCGCGGCCGCGGCGGGGGCAGCGTCGAGGACGGTCCAGGCGGCGGCGAGGAGGAGGAGCGGCAGTTTCGCGAGGCTAGTCATGCGGGGCGGTGAATTCATGGGACGTGCCATCGTCAGAACCGCCCGCAGCGCGGGTTTGGCGGCGGAACGTGAACGGCCGTTGGCGGGCCGACCGCGCGGCGCCACGGGTAGGATGCGGCATGACCCGGCTCCGCGCGATCGTCGACGCCGACCTGGCCGCGGTGCTGGCGCTCAACAACGCCCACGCCGCCGAGGTCAACGCCGTGACCGCCGACGCGCTGGCGGCGCTGGTCGCGGTCGCGCCCCACGCGCTGATCGCCGGCGACGGGCTCGGCTTCGTGATCGCGCTCGATCAGGCGACGCCGCTGCAGGGACCCAACCACGGCTGGTTCCTGGCGCGGTACCCGGCGTTCGTCTACGTCGATCGGGTCGTGGTCGCCCCCGCGGCGCGCGGCCGGGGGCTGGCGCGCGCGCTCTACGATCGGGTGACGGCGCCGCCGCGGCCGCTGTGCTGCGAGGTCAACGTCGTGCCGCCGAACCAGGCCAGCCTCGACATGCACGCGCGGCTCGGCTTCACCGCGTGCGGCGAGGCCGACGATCCGCGCAGCGGCAAGCGGGTGCGCTATCTCATCCGCGCGTGATCGCCGCGGTGCTACGCCGAGGCCACGGCATGGTCTGCTCGATCATCGAAAGGTCTCCTCGACGGCGCGGCGCGCGGCGTCGCGACCCTCGGCGACCGCGGCGCGCAGGCGATCGCGATCGAGATCCCACGCGCCGATCGCGAGGGCGCGGCGCGGGTGGATCGTGATCACGCGCGTGCCGGGCGGCGGCGCCGCGGCGGGGCGGTAGCGCGCGGCCAGCGGCCGCTTGCGCGCGGTGCCGTCGGCGGCGGGCACGACCGCGAAGATCGTCGTCGCGCCGCGCCCGGCCACCGCCTCGACCGGCAGGTTGTCGGTGACGCCGCCGTCGACGACCAGGTCGCCGCCGAGCCGGACCGCG
>JAYTAJ010000541.1:0-3929 GCA_043737575.1 Myxococcales bacterium
CGCGCCAGGCCACCGGTCGGATCGAGATCGGGATCGTTCATCGCGAACGGCGACTCGCTGTCGTCGGTCATCGCGCCCAGCTCGAGATCGTCGTCCTGGGTCGGCGGCCGCAGGTAGCGCGGCCGCGGCTTGCCGTCGGTGAACGCGTCGAGGGCCAGCTCGGCGTAGTCGATCTGGTTCTGCGAGCCCTCGACCTCCTGGATCTCGAGGATGTCGACCTCGGCGGTGCCGGCGTCCTGGTTCCGCACCGAGCCGTCGGCCAGCTGCGGCGCCGCCGCCTCGCTGACCAGCTCGATGCGCCCGGCCGACACGTCGTCGAGCAGCTCGCGATCGACCTTGCGCCCGACCAGGCAGCCGGCCTTGACCGTCACCTGGAACGCGCGCTCGCCGAAGTACGCGTCGATCGACTCCTTGATGTACCAGAAGACGTCCTGCAGCTCCTGGCCCGAGCCCGCGATCGCCTTCCACGCCGGCAGCGGTCCGAACTCGACGACCGGCGCGAAGAAGAACTCACGCGAGCTCTTGAACAGCAGCGTGAACTCCTCGACCTCGATCGTCGGCACCAGGCCGGCCGCGCGCATCCACGTGGTGCAGTCATCGACCGACGGATAGCTCTCGAGGTGGCGATCGAGGCGATCGAGCGCGTCGTGGCGGTCGTGCTTGACCAGCACCTCGCGGAAGATGTCGTGGAACTCGAGCCAGGTGCCCTGCAGCGGGATCGTGCAGCGGACCTCGCCGCCCATCTTGGTGACCCGCGCGAAGTCGGCCAGCGCCACCGCCGCGTTCGGCATCTCGGGCAGGCCGAGGTTGCACAGCACCAGATCGTAGACGTCGTCGGCGAACGACAGCCGCGGCGCCGCGCTCTCGGTGCGGAAGAACACGCCCTTCTTGCCGAGGGCGCCGAGGTCGGCGACCTTGCGGCGCGCGACGTCGAGCATCGCGCTCGACGCGTCGATCGCGATCACCCGGGCGGCGTCGGCCTTTCGCCGCAGGACCTCGACCAGCGGGTAGCCGGTGCCGCAGGAGATGTCGAGGATCGACCCGCGCTCCGGCAGCGCCAGGTTGCGCAGGAGCATCTTCCCGAAACGGCTGCCCCACACCGGCGCGATCTGGTCATCGTAGATGCGCGCCAGTTTCTCGAGCTTGTGACTACGCTTCTCGACCGCCACAGCCTGATCGGACGATCATATCCGGGCCCGCCGTGGTTGCAAGACCAGACGTCAGGAGCAACGCGCCAGCCCGTCGAGAATCTGGTGGCGCGCGATCTCCCACGTCGGCTCGTCGGTCGGCCAGACCGCGCGGTCGCCGCGGCGCGCCTCGCCCAGCGCCCGCGGCACCATCGTGCGGGCCAGCGCCAGCGCCGCGGGTCGACCCGCGCACCGCGCGTAGGCGTCGAGCAGCGCGCGATCGCTCAACCCGCGTCGCAGCGCCTTCAGCCGCAGCGACGGCAGCGGCCCCGGAAACGCCAGCACACCGTCGAGGTTGCCGTGATCCTCGCCGTCGTCGAAGGTCACCGGCTCGGCGAGCAGATCGTGGGGCGGCGCGGCGCGGCCGCGGTGGTAGCGGTCGGCCCAGAACAGCGCGTCCCACACGTACCAGAGCGGCACGTCGTAGACGAAGGCGATCCAGCCCCAGGTCCGCAGCGCGGTGCCGTCGGTGTCGACGATCATCGAGCCGGCCCACGGAGGTGTGCCGTTGTAGGTCCACGCGGTGTAGCCCGCGCCAGGTCGGACCGCGAACGGCGAGATGTAGACGTCGATCGCGTCGCCGAGGGCCGGGCTCGGCTCGTGGGTCACCGCGTAGAGGAAGCGACCCGGGCCGCCGCCCGCGGCGCGCACCCACGCCGACCGCTCGCGGACCTGGGCCTGCGCCGCCGCCGATCGCGGCTCGTCGATCGGGATCGCGAAGGCGACCTGCCCGGTGCCCTCGAGCCGCGTCGCCCAGTCCTGCACCTCGGTGGTGAGGGCGTCGCGCTCCGCCGGCAGGAGGACGGGCACGTAGGGCAGGCCCGCCACCATCGTCTGGCGGGTCGCCCAGGTCGACGGCGTCAGCTCGGGCGAGACCACCACGCCGTGGGCGCGGAACAGCGCCGCGTAGGTGCGCTCGACGAGCAGGGTCGCGATCTCGTCGCCGACCGTGTCGTGCATCCGCGCCACCAGCGAGACGTCGTAGTAGCCCCACACTCGGGGCGCCGCGCCGAGATCGTCGAGCTCGGCGCCATCGATCGTCAGCTCGACCGGTAGCCGCTGCGCGCCGATCACCAGCTCGCCGCGATGCTGCCCAGGTGTCGCGTCGCGTGCGATCGCGACGTCGAAGTACGCCGCCCGCGTCGTCGGCACCGCGCCGTCGTGGGGCGTCAGGCGATCCGGATAGCGGCCGCGGCCGCGGCTCGGCCCGTACATCACTGTCGACGGACTCCGCACGTCGTGATGATCGACGACGAAGCCGGTGACCGCCGCGCCGTCGACGATCAGGCTCGCGGTGGTCGCGACCGGGTCGGCCCGCAGCACCTGCACCCCCAGCACCTCGCCGCGGACGCCGCGCAGCCGCACCACCGCGCCGTCGAAGATCGCCGACGTCGCCGGCAGCGGATCGCCCGCCCGCAGCTTGGTCGACTCGCCGACCACCGCCATCGCCGCGCCGCTCGGTGCGCGATCCCGCGCGCCGCACCCGCCCAGCGCGATCGCGATCGCCGCCGCCGCCGCCGACCTCACGGCGTGCGGTACAGGTCCTGGCCGCCGTCGACGAACTCGTTGGCCTTCTCGGCGAGCCCCACCGCCAGCGCCGCCTCCTCGTCGATGCCGTGCGCCGCCGCGTAGTCGCGCACGTCCTGCGTGATCTTCATCGAGCAGAACTTCGGGCCGCACATCGAGCAGAAGTGCGCGCCCTTCGCCGCCGCGGCGGGCAGGGTCTCGTCGTGGAAGTCGCGCGCGGTGTCGGGGTCGAGCGACAGGTGGAACTGATCCTGCCAGCGGAACTCGAAGCGCGCCTTCGACAGCGCGTCGTCGCGCCGCTGCGCGCCCGGGTGGCCCTTCGCCAGATCCGACGCGTGCGCCGCGATCTTGTAGGCGATGACGCCGTCCTTCACGTCCTTCTTGTTCGGCAGGCCGAGGTGCTCCTTCGGCGTCACGTAGCAGAGCATCGCGGTGCCGAACCAGCCGATCATCGCCGCGCCGATCGCGCTGGTGATGTGGTCGTAGCCCGGTGCGATGTCGGTCACCAGCGGCCCGAGCGTGTAGAACGGCGCCTCCTGGCAGATCTTCATCTGCAGGTCGACGTTCTCCTTGATCTTGTGCATCGGCACGTGGCCGGGGCCCTCGATCATCACCTGGATGTCGTGCTTCCACGCGATCTTCGTCAGCTCGCCCAGCGTCTCCAGCTCCGCCAGCTGCGGCCGATCGTTGGCGTCGGCGATCGAGCCCGGGCGCAGCCCGTCGCCGAGCGAGAACGCGACGTCGTACTTCTTCATCACCTCGCAGATGCGCTCGAACTCGGTGTAGAGGAAGTTCTCCTTGTGGTGGGTCAGGCACCACTTCGCCATGATCGATCCGCCGCGCGACACGATGCCGGTGCGACGGTTCGCGGTCCACGGGATGTACGGCAGCCGCACGCCCGAGTGGATCGTGAAGTAGTCGACGCCCTGCTCGGCCTGCTCGATCAAGGTCTCGAGGAACAGCTCGATCGTCAGGTCCTCGGCCTTGCCGTTGACCTTCTCGAGGCACTGGTAGATCGGCACCGTGCCGATCGGCACCGGCGAGTTGCGGACGATCCACTCGCGGGTCTCGTGGATCTGCTCGCCGGTCGAGAGATCCATCACCGTGTCGGCGCCCCACTTCACCGACCACCGCAGCTTGTCGACCTCCTCGCCGATCGACGAGCTGACCGCCGAGTTGCCGATGTTGGCGTTGATCTTGGTCAGGAACTTCGAG
>JAYTAJ010000542.1:0-3928 GCA_043737575.1 Myxococcales bacterium
CTCTGATCGTGTAGGATGCGCGCCGTGCCAGCGCTCCTGACCACTCCCCTCCATCAGGCCCACCGCGCGCTCGGCGCCCGCATGATCGACTTCGGCGGCTGGGATCTGCCGGTGTCGTATCCGGCCGGGACGATCAAGGAGCACAAGGCGGTGCGCGAGGCGGCCGGCGCCTTCGACGTCTCGCACATGGGCGAGGCGTTCGTGCGCGGCCCGCGCGCGACCGAGGCGGTGCAGCGCCTGACCACCAACGACGTCGGCGGCGCGCCGATCGGCAAGGCGGTCTACACGCTCTTGTGTCGGCCCGACGGCGGCATCGTCGACGACTGCATCTTCTACAAGCGCTCGGCCACCGAGTACTTCGTGATCGTCAACGCGTCGAATCGCGCCAAGGACCTGGCGTGGATGCGCGAGCAGGTCGGCGACGTCGCCGACCTCGAGGACGTGTCCGACGCGACCGCGCTGATCGCGGTGCAGGGCCCGAGCGCGGTCGCGATCGTCGATCGGCTCGCCGGCGGCGGCCTCGCCGACGTCGCGAAGTTCGGCTTCCGCGACGCGACGGTCGCGGGCGTCGCCACCGTCGCCGCGCGCACCGGCTACACCGGCGAGGACGGCTTCGAGCTGGCGTGCAGCAACGTCGACGCGGTCGCGCTGTGGGCCGCGATCATCGACGCCGGCGTCCAGCCGTGCGGGCTCGGCGCCCGCGACAGCCTGCGCCTCGAGTCGCGGCTGCCGCTGTACGGCAACGATCTCGACGACACCACGTCGCCGCTCGAGGCCGGCCTCGGCTGGGCGGTCAAGCTCGACAAGGGCGGCGACTTCCTCGGCCGCGACGCGCTGCTCGCGCAGAAGGCCAGCGGCCTCACCCGGGCGTTGACCGGGTTCCGCATCGACGAGCGGGCGATCGCGCGCCACGGCTACGCGGTGGTCGATCGCGCGCGCAAGGACGGCGCCGCCACCATCGGCGTCGTCACCAGCGGCGGCCCCGGCATCTCGGTGCCGGGCGCGATCGGCCTGGCGTACCTGCCGCCGTCGTACGGCGACGCTGGCACCGCGATCACGATCGACTGCCGCGGCCGCGACGTCGCGGCGACCGTGGTCAAGGGCAAGTTCTACAAGCGCAGCTGACTCACTCTCCTTTTTCACCACCACGAGAGCATCCGATGTCGTCAATCCCCCGCGATCTCCGTTACACCACCGATCACGAGTGGGTGCGCCCCGCCGACGCCCGCTGGGCGGTCGGCATCACCGCCTTCGCCGTCGAGCAGCTCGGCGACATCACGATGGTCGAGCTGCCCGCCGAGGGCGATCTGATCACGCGCGGCCAGCGCTTCGGCACGATCGAGAGCGTGAAGTCGGTGTCGGATCTGTTCGCGCCGGTGTCGGGCCGCGTCGCGCGCGTCAACGACGCGCTCAAGAACGGGCCCGAGCTGGTCAACGAGGACTGCTATGCGGCGTGGATGGTGGAGATCGAGCCGAGCGAGGCGAGCGAGCTCGAGGAGCTGCTCACGCCCGAAGGCTACGACGAGCTGCTCAAGACCGCGTGACCGCTACGGCCGGAAGATCTTCCACTCGGTGCGGCCGCCGTCGACCTCGAGGTGGAAGCCGAAGTCGAACGTGATGAGGCCGTCGTCGCCGACCAGCGCGCCCGGCGGATGCGGGAACGGCGCGGCGGCGCGGAACGCTCGCATCGCCTCGTCGTCGAGCAGCTCGACCCCCGACGGCTGCACGACGATGACCTTCGCCAGCTCGCCCGAGGGCTTCAGGCTGACGCGAACCCGGGTGACGCGGGTGCGCAGGCCGTAGACCTTGCCGGTGGGATCGTGGCGGCGCCAGATCGACACCGGATCCCAGCTCTGGTGGACGCGTCGCTTCATGCGGTTGAAGAACGTCGCGTGGACCCACTGCCGGGTGTTGAGCGAGGTCTCGTCACCGTCGGCGACATCGGACAGGTGATCGACCGAGCCGCCGCCGACCGCGCGCTCGAGCAGCTCGCGCGACGGCCGCAGATCGACCCGCGGTACGCCACCACCGCCACCGCCGCCGTCACCGCGCTGCGGATCGGGGACGACCTCGCGCTGATCGATCATGCCGTCGCCGCGGCGGCTGCGCAGCCCGCCGGGCGCGACCGCATCGACGCCGCTGGCCTCTCCGCGGTGCCGGGCGTCGCTGGCGATCTCCGACGGTCGGTCGGTGCCCGGCGACCGCATGCTGAGCTTGCCCGGGACCGGCGGCGCATCGGGGTGCTCGCTGATCGGGCCGTCGGTCGGCGGCCGCGGCGTCGAGGCCTCGCGCGGGTTGGGCTTGACCTCGAGCTCCTCGGCTTGCGACCGCTTCGCGATCTCCTCGCGGTTGGAGCCGCGCGCCACGGTCTGGCGATCGACCTTCACGTGGTAGTCGGACACCAGCCGCGCGTGGTCGGGCGCGATCTCGACGTCGGGCTTGGCGACCTCGACGATCTGCTCGTCGCGCGCGGGCGGCCGCACCCGCGCTTGCGCCGCGACCGCGACCTGCTCGGCGAGCGCGACCTCCTGCAGCTTCTCGAACTCCTGCTGCTTGTCCTCGGTCAGCGCCTCGAGCAGCGGCTCGGGATCGATCTGCGCGATCTGATCGACGTCGATCGGCGTCAGGTCGAACGCGACGGTGGGGAGGTCGATGATGTTGCAGCGGAGCAGCTCGCTGCGCACCGCGACGTCGAGCTCGCGCAGACAGCGGGCGCCGTCCTCGGCGAACGGCGACGCGCACAAGAGGACTCGAGGCGCCGCGGCGAGCAGCGCGTCGCCCTCGCAGGTCGCGGTCCACGCGCGCTCGGGCTTGGCCGCCGCCGCGGTCGAGTCGTCAGCGCGACCGAGGCTCCAGCCGCTGCCGACCCCCGCGGCGCTGGCGAAGGTGAGCAGGAAGGCGTGGGCCGCACCCGCGAGGACGAGCGACGCCACCACGCTCAACCGCCAGCGCCGGACGCGGTCGCGGCGTCCACGCGCGTGTCGCCTGATCGACGAGGACGTGACCATGGCTCACCGAGTATACGGTGCGGCCGCACCGCCGCGAGGCAATTATTCCTGACCGCTACTGAATCACGGGCGACTTGAAGGTGTACGGAATCCGCACCCGGACCTCACCGCGGCCAGCGAGAATCGCAGACGGCACCGGGCCGAGCTTCATCGCCCGCAGCGCGCCGGTGACCTGATCGTCGAACTGCGGATGGCCGCTGCTCGCGTGCAGCCCGAGGTCGCGCACCGTGCCGTCGGCGCGCAGGGTCAGCTGGGCGACGACGCGGCCCGACACCAGCGCGATCGCCAGCTCGCGTGGATAGACGATGCGCTGATCGAGCTTGCGGAACAGCTCGAGGAAGTACGGATCGCGGCGCGACGCGTAGGTCGCGGCGCCGCCGTCGCCCGGCTCGGCGAACGCCCGCGACGCCTCGGTGCCCGCGCCCCAGCCGTCGGTCGCGATGCCGGGCGCCGCGACGCCGCGCACGCCCTCACCCGCGGTGCCGCCCGAGCGCGGCGGCGTGAGATCGAACGGATCAGGACGCCGCTGATCCGACGACGCCGCGACCGCGCGATCGTCGGAGGTCGGGCCGCGCCGGGCGACGTCGACCGCGCGCTCGCCGGGATCGACGAACGCGGCCTCGCGGACCCGCGTGGTCGCGCCCGCGCGGCGCAGCGGATCGGTGGCACCCGCGCGGCCCCGGCGCGCCGCGTCGTCGCCGGTCGAGGTCGGCACGCCGCCGTTGCCGACGCCGCGGGCGTCACCGACCGTCGCCGCGGGTCCGCCCGGCACCGCCAGCGGCCGCGGCTCGCGATCGCCGTAGGTTCGATCGAGGCGGCGGGCGATCGCCTCGGGCGACGCCGCCGGCCGGCGGCCCGCCGCGCGCGGCGCCAGGTACGCGTGATCGGACGTCCACACCTGCTTGCGCAGCGCCGCGTCG
>JAYTAJ010000543.1:0-1639 GCA_043737575.1 Myxococcales bacterium
ATCCGATCGGCGGCGGCACCCGTGAGATCATGAACGAGATCATCGGCAAGACGGAGGGCTACTGATGCAACCGACCCCGATCCAGCGGCTCCACGCCGCAGTCCCACCGGCGCTGCTGATCGGCGTGGTGACGGCCGTGATCGGCGAGCTCGCGCTCTCGGTCTACCAGGTGCGGCTGGCGGCGCTGTCCGATCTCGAGGCGGTGACCGTGGGCTGGGCGCGCTACAGCCTGGCCGCGAACGCGGCGTGGGTGGCGTCGACAGTGCCGATCGCGGTCGGCCTGCGCGAGGTGGCGCGGCGCGGCGTGGTCGGCAACCGCGCGGTGGTGACCGCGGCGGCGATCCTGACCGCGGTGGTCGCGGTGTGCGCGATCGGGTCGATCTACATCGAGTCCGTCGTCGACCTCGAGCGCAGCACCCACGAGTCGATCTGGCGGTGGGGCGCGCGCTTCACCTTGGCGGCCTGGCTCGGCGCCGCGGCGTGCCTGGTGTTCGCGCTGCGGCGCGGCTCGCTCGGCGTCGTGGTCGCGCTGGCGGCGGCGCTGCTGGTGACCACGCTGCTCGCGCATCCGCCGTGGATGATGCGATCGTGGTTCTACTTCGACGGCTGGACCACGGCGAAGGTGTGGGCCAACGGCGCGCTGGCGTTCGGCTACGGCGCCGCCCACGCCAGCGCGCTGGTGCTGGCGGTCTTCGAGCTGTGCCGCCGCGAGCCGCCGCTGCTCGGCGAGACGACGCGCGTCGCCGAGGGGCTGACCCGCATCGGCACTGCGCTGGTCGCGCGGGTCGTGATCGCGATGGGCTTCGTGTTCGCGATGCTGCTCGCGATCGGCGCGCGGTCGCCGAGCCTGGCGAAGCTCGCGCTGGTCGCGGTCCCGGTCGTCGCCCTGCTCGCGACGATCGCGATGATCAGCGGCATGTTCCAGGCCGCGGGCAACGCGGGGGCGGCGGCGCCGCCGCGCTACCGGTTCACGCTCGCGGCGGTGCTGACGCTGGGGTCGCTGGTGCTGATCTCGATCCAGGCGGTCGCGGCGTACTGGCTCGTCACCCACGGCGGCGGCAGCAGCGACCCGAGCTTCGCCCACGAGCGCCAGTCGATGCAGGCGGTGGTCTCTGCGTTTCCGTACCTCGGCCCCGCGATCACGCTGGCCGGTCTGTTGTGCCTGATCTCGGCGGTGGCCAGCCTGCGGGCGCAGCGCGGCCCGATCCTCGGCAGCGCCGAGCCGTCGACCGCCGCGGCGATGGTCGTGACGTTCACGATCGCCGCGGTCGCGGTGCAGCGCTGGGCCGCCACCGCGGGCGGCAACACCGGCACCTACCTCGTCATGCTGATCGCGGTGACCGTCGCCACGATCGCCGCGCAGCTCGCGGTGGCGCGGCTGTGCCACAAGGCGGGCGACGGGCTCGTCGCCGAGCTGCCGACCGACCTGCCGACCGCGCGCATCCACGTTCCGCTGTAGAAAGAGGCGAGATGTCCGAGCAGCCGTATCCGATCTTCGCGAGCCAGATCGATCGTCGATCCGAGGACTACCGCAAGAACCACGACGCCGGCCGCGCCGCGGTCGACAAGCTCACGGCCGCGCTGCGCGAGGCGACGGTCGGCGGCGGCGACAAGTACAACGCGCGCCACAAGGCGGCGG
>JAYTAJ010000544.1:0-3927 GCA_043737575.1 Myxococcales bacterium
ACCATGCGGCGACGTTGATCACAGCTCGGCGCGGGCGGCGTCAGCGGCATGAAGTTGAGGACGCCGATCGCGTTGCGGATCTCGGCGAGGTGAGCGCGGACCGAGGTCTCGTCGTCCCAGTCGTAGTCGACCGGCGCGCCGTTGCGATCGTCGCCGGTAACCGTCGTCGCGTGGCAGCGTACACAGAACGACTGGAACAGCGGCATCGCGAAGCTCGCGTAGGTATCACCGTCGATGGGCTCGCCGGGCTGGGCCAGCGGCGTGCGATGCGGCGGACAGCCGTTGATCAGCTCGCCCGCATCGCCGTCGCCACTGCCACCATCGTCACCACATCCGAGGACACCGATCGCGACGACGACTGCGAGCACGCGCAAGAAGATCATGGCCGATGGTACGACAACCGCGGTGATCTGGATCGGCTACAGCAGGCGGCCGATCGCGTCCTTGACGCGCGCGACCGGACCGGCGCCGAACAGCTGCGTGATCATGCCGCGCACGCGATCGGCGGCGTTGGCCGGCAGCTTGAACGACATCAGGTTCATCGGCAGCGAGAACGTCTGCTCCGCGGTCGCCTTGGTGCGGGTGAACTCGCGGATGCCGTGATCGCCGTGGATGCGACCGAAGCCGGAGTCGCCGACGCCGCCGAACGGCAAGGACGTGATCGCCGAGAACGCCATGACCGAGTTGATCGACGTCATGCCGGTCCGCAGCCGATCGGCGATCTCCCGCGCGCGCTTGCCGAACACCGACGAGCCGAGGCCGAAGTTGGACGCGTTGGCGCGGCGGACCGCGTCCTCGAGATCGTCGACCTTGACGATCGGGATCACCGGGCCGAAGGTCTCCTCCGACATCACCTTCATGTCGTCGGTCACGTCGACCAGCACGGTCGGGCTGATGAACTGGCCGACGATGGTGCCGACGCCGCCGGTCAGGGTGCGGGCGCCGCGCTTGGTGGCGTCGTCGAGGTGATCGCGCACGATCGCGACCTGGGCCGCGCTGGTCATGGCGCCGAGGTGACCGTCGTCGCCGCCGACCTTGACCTTGCCGACCTCGGCGACGACCTTGTCGACGAACCGATCGAAGACCGGCGCCGCGACGTAGATGCGCTCGATCGAGATGCAGGCCTGGCCGGTGTTGGTCAGCGCGCCGAACACCGCGGCCTCGGCGGCGGCGTCGAGATCGGCGTCGTCGGCGACGATCATCGCGTCCTTGCCGCCGAGCTCCATCAGCACCGGCGTCAGCGTGGTCGCGCACTCGGCCATGACCTTCTTGCCGGTCGCGGTCGAGCCGGTGAACGCCAGCTTGCCGACGCCGGCCTTGCACAGCGCCGCGCCGGTCGCGGCGGCGCCGGTCACGACCTGCAGCAGATCGGGGATCGAGAACGCGCGCGCGGCCAGCTCGCCGAGCTTGACCGCGACCAGCGGCGTCAGCTCGCTGGGCTTCCACACCACCGCGTTGCCGGCGGCCAGCGCGTACGCGATCGAGCCCATCGGCGTGAAGACCGGGTAGTTCCACGGACCGATCACGCCGATGACGCCGAGCGGGTGGTAGCTGACGGTGGCGCGGAAGTTCGCGAGCAGCCCGGCGCCGACCTTCTCGGACCGCAGCGCCTTGGCAGCGCGCTTCGCGGCGTGATCGAGGTGCGACAGCGCCATGAATACCTCGACCAGGGCGTCGAGCCGCGGCTTGCCGTTCTCCTTGTGGATCAGCGTCGCCAGCTCCTCGGCGGAGTCGGCCAGCGCGCGGCGCCACCGCAGCAGCTCGGCCTCGCGCTCGTCGTAGCTCAGCGCGCCCCACTGCGCCGCGGCGACGCGGGCCCGGGTCACCGCGGCGTCGACGCCCGCGGCGTTGACGATCGGCACCTCGCCGACCAGCTCGCCGGTGGTCGGCGACATCACCCGCAGGGACGCGGGCGAAGACTGCGAAGGCGACGACGGCGACGGCGGAGCGACGGTTGCGACCATGCCCGGACCCTACCCGCGCCCCGCGCGCTTGTCACTTGCGAGCGGCGAGCGCGGCGTCGATCGTCTTGCGGAACGCTTCGATCGGCTGGGCGCCGGTGAAGCGACGGCCGTTGATGAAGAACGTGGGCGTGCCCTTCACGTTCAGCTCGACGCCCGCCCCGGTCTCGCGCGCGACCGCGTCCGCGTAGGTGTGCTCGTCGAGCGCGCGGGTGAACGCGGCGACGTCGAGCTTGCTGTCGCGGGCCAGCTCGATCAGCGCTTCGCGCGACAGATCCTCGGAGAACGCGGCGGCGCGATCGTGCAGCTCCCAGAACTTGCCCTGAGCCTCGGCGGCGAGCGACGCCTCGGCGGAGAGGCGCGCGCTGTCGTGGACCGGGAACTGCTTCACGACCAGGCGGAGCTGGCCGGGATACTCGTCCCACAGCTGATCGATCGTGCCGAGCACCATCGCGCAGTACTTGCACTTCAGATCCTGATAGACCGCGATCTGCACGGGCGCGTCGGCGGGGCCGCGTGACGGGCCGCGGTACAGGCCCGCGCGCTCGATCGACGCCGGGTCGAGGACCTCGCCGTCGTCGGTGATCGCGACACCGTCGGGCTCGCATGCCTCACCGTCGGGCGGCGGATCGCACTCCTCGCCCGCGGCGGTGGGCGCGGGGGTCGGGGCCGGCGGTGGCAGCACGACCGCGGCGCGGCCGCCGACCGGCGGTGGGATGATCGCGGCCAGCGGCGCCGCGCGCGTGGCGGCGAGCTCGGGCGTGACCGCGGTGGCGGTGGAAGCAGACGGGGACGACGGCGACGCGTCGCCGCGAGTGGCGACGAAGGTCGCTCCTCCGACGATCCCGGCTCCGGCGAGCAACACGAAGGCGAACTTGAACATCATCTTGGCTCCTGCGGCGTGGGTGGTGGTGGGTGCCGTGGGCCAAGCGATCGAACCGGTTGCGGCAGGCGCGCCGATCGGCGGCAGCGCGGCCATCACCGCCGCGACGAGACCGCGACGAGGCCGGCTGGCCTCGAGCGCATGCTCGACGAGATCGGTGACTTGACCGGCGAGGTACCGGCGGCCGCGCCCGAGGCGCTGCAGCGTGGCTTCCTCGCTGATGCCGAGCGCGTGCGCGACCTCGCGGACCGAGCGCTGCTGCTGGTAGTACAGCACCAGCACCTCGCGGTAGGTCGCGGGCACATGCTCGAGCGCGGCCCAGACCAGGCGCTGGGTCTCGGCCGCGCTCGCTGCCTCGAACGGCGTCGCGGACGCGATCGTCCACGGCGCCGCTGCGTCCTCGACCAGATCGCGTGGCTCCTCGCGCGTCGAGCGCAGCCGCGCCTTGCGGGCGAGGTTGCGCGCGATGCCGCACAGCCACGATCGGACCCGCGACACCTCGCGGAGCTGATCGAGCTGTGACCACGCCGCCAGGAAGGTGTCCTGGGCGACGTCCTCGGAGAGCGCCTGGTTGCGCGTCGAGCTGTATGACACCGCGCAGACGAGCCCGAGGTAGCGCTCGACCAGGTGGCCGAAGGCTTCGCGCTCGCCGCGGCGGCTTGCAGCCACCAGCTCGGCATCCGTGATCGCTTGTCCCATGTCGGGGATGGGTGCCGCGACCGCGGGAGGACCTGACAAGCTTTCCATCGATTTTTTCAACCGCGGGTCCCGACCTGCGATTCCCCCCGAAAACGCCAACGCGCCAGACTTTCGGTCCAGCGCATCTCATGGGGGCTCGGGTGAGGGCCCTCATCGGCCCTCATCGGGCCCTCATCGGGGCTTGCCCCCGATCGGGGAGGGGCTGGCGACATTCGCTCGCTCCTGCGCTTCCTGTTCCTCGATCATGCGCGCGCCGACGAATGGGCGAGTGGATCAGGGTGCGTGGCAGCGGGGCCAGGCTCCTGAATCGGCGCCCAGCGATGCGGTCGTCGCGCCGGGCTCGAGCCAGCCGAGGATGCGGCCGGCGATCGCCACGCATCCGCG
>JAYTAJ010000545.1:0-8960 GCA_043737575.1 Myxococcales bacterium
TGGCGCCCTTGTCGAAGGCCTCACCCGCCGCGTCGTCGCGCGTGCGGCCGAGCTCGACGACGACGCCGTGGGCCTCGACGCGCACCAGCGAGCTGTGGCCGCCCGAGACCAGCAGCGCCAGGTGCGGCATCGGCGGCGGATCGGGCTCGAGATAGACCGCGGCGAGGTGGCCCTGCAGGTGGTGGACGCCAACCAGCGGCAGCCCGCGCGCCCAGGCGAGCGCCTTGCCGGTCTGGACGCCGACGAGCAGCGCACCGACCAGGCCCGGGCCGGAGGTGACGGCGACGCCGTCGACGCGATCGAGGCCGAGGCCGGCCTGGGCGAGCGCCTCGCGCAGCACGGGCACGACGTTGACGACGTGCGCGCGCGACGCCAGCTCGGGCACGACGCCGCCGTACGGCCGGTGGACGTCGTGCTGCGACGCGACCACGTCGGCGAGGACCTCGCGGCCGTCGCGCACGAGGGCGGCCGCGGTCTCGTCGCACGAGCTCTCGAGCCCGAGCACCAGCACTACTTGCTCTCCAACAGCGCGCGCACGGTGTCCGCGGCGTCGCCGTTCGGCTGCAGCGCGAGGAACTTCTCGTACGCCGGGCGAGCCTCGACGTAGCGTCGGGCGCTCCACAAGATCTTGCCCTTCATCTCCCAGCCCTGGGCGTAGTTGGGGCTGGTCCGGATCGCGGCGTCGGCCGACTCGAGGGCGAGGTCGATGCGGCCGAGGCGGCGCGCGGCGTCGGCGCGCACCACGTACGCGCGCGACGATCGCTTGAGCGCCAGCGACTCGTCGGCGAGGGCGAGCGCCCGATCGTAGTCGCCGTCGTCGATCGCGCGGCGCGAGGCGGCGAGCGGGCGCTTGTACTCGTCGGGGCTGCGGGCGTCGTCGGTCCGCGCCGCCGCGTCGGTCGGACGCGCCGCATCGATCGGCCGCGCGGCGTCGGCGAGCCCAGCGTCGATCGGACGCCCGGCGTCGACCGGATGGGCCGCGACGACGGTGACCGCGGCGTCGGCGCGCTCGCTCGCGCGGGCGTCGTCGCCGAGCACGACCGCGCCATGGCGCGACGGCGGCCGACCCGATCGCACGATGACGACGATGAGCAGCACGATCGCGCCGAGGCCGACCACGATCGCCGGCCATCGCGAGCCGCGCTGGTTGGGCGGCCGCGGATCCATCGCGGTCACCGCGGTGGGCATCTGCGCGATCGGCTGCGACGTCGTCCGCGCGATCGGCTGCGACGTCGCCCGCGCGACCGGCGGCGGCGGCGGCAGCGTGCGTCCGGTCGGTCGCCGCGGCGCCGCGATCGGCGCCGGCTCGTCGGGCGGCGCGGTGACGATCGGGAGCTCGCGGGTCTGTCGCTTCGGCAGGATCGTCACCAGCTCGCGCGCGGGCAGCGCCTCGACGTCCGGGATCGGCGCCTCGACCTCGCCCGCGACCTCGGCCCACGCTGCGCCTTGCGACGTCATCCGCCGCGGCGCCTCGTCGTCGTCGTCGCCGACGATCGGCATCGGCATCGGGAGCGGCGTCGGATCGTCGCTCTCGATCGCGACCGGCACCGGTCCGGAGATCACGTCGGGCGGCGCCGCCGCGACCGGCTCGGCCGGCGGCTCGCTCGGCATCGCGATGCTCGGCGACGACTCGGCGCGCGGCTTGATGCCGAGGATGACGTCGACATCGCCGACGTCGACCAGCTCGGACTCGTCGATCGCCTTCTGGATCAGGCTGGTGCGCTTGGGCGGCTCGGCGATCACGCGGATCATGGGATCCGACAAGCGCCGCGTCAGCGTCGGCTCCGGCTCCTCGCCGGACAGCTCCGCCTCGGGTGGCGGCGCGGGCGCCGCGGCCGAGGTCGGCAGCGGCGGGATGACGATCTTCGGCATCGAGATCGGCGTCGGCGTGCGGCCCATGCTCGGCGGCGGATCGAAGGTCGGTGCCAGCGGCAAGAACAGCGTGTCGGGCGGCGGCGCCGGCGTCATCTCGCGCGGCGCTGGCGTCACCTGGCTCGGGACCGGCGTGAAGTCCTGGCCGCGATCCTCGTCGATGCCGCCGAGCGCGGTGAGGCCCTCGCCGTCGACCGCGATGTCGCGATCCTGTCCGGGCGTCTCGTCGAGCACCGACGACGGCACCGTCCACTCGCCGGTGTGCCGCGCCGGCTTGCCCGGCCCCAGCTCGGCGAGCATGCCCTCGAAGAACAGCTTGGCCACGACCTCGAGGCACTCGAGATCGCCGTAGTCGCTCGAGTCGACGACCTCCATCACCGTGCGCCGGGTGTCGAACAGCCGGAGGATCGCGTTGTGCTCGTCGGGGATGTCGCCGAGGCGGTTCGCGAGCTCGCGCGCGTCGACCTCGAACCGGGTGTCGAGGCTCGGCAGCTGCTCGGTCAGGCGGCCCCACTCGTCGAGGCGACGCATGCCCTCCATCAACAGCGCCTGCGACGACACCGTGATCACCTCGTGGCGACGCACGGTGCGGAACACCACCTCGAAGTCGCCATCGTTCCACGTCAGCAGGCGATAGACCGCGTCCTCGCCTTGCAGCGGCCCGGCCTCGGCGTCGATCACCTTGCCGTCGCGGAAGTAGATCGCCGCCTGCTTGCCGACCTCGCCGGTGAAGTAGATCAGCCCCGACTTGCGGCTGATCTCGATCGTCTGGATCAGATCGACCACCGGCATGTCGCTGATGCGCCCCGAGAACCGCGTGCGACCCTCGCGCCGCTCCTCGAGCCGGGTCCGCTGCCGCTTCTGGATCAGGATGCGCGCGCGGGCGACGATCTCCTTGATGTAGATCGGCTTGGTCAGGTAGTCGTCGACGCCCAGCTCGAGGCCTTTGATCTTCGACTCGATCTCGGTCTGCGCGGTGAGGAAGACGAACGGGATCTCGGCCCACTGCGGGTTGGCCTTGAGCCGCTGACAGAACGCGTAGCCGTCGATCTCGTCGAGCAGCGTCTCGGAGATGACCAGATCCGGCTGCGCCAGCTCGACCTTGTCGAGAGCGTCCCGACCGTTCACCGCAGTGGTGACCACGAAGCCCGCCTTCTTCAGCGAGACTTCGAGGACGCGCAGGCTACGGGGATCACCGTCGACGAGGAGAAGAGTCTGCTTGGACACTAGTGGCCGGGGGTCGCTCGGATGGTACTCGACCCCGCTCCCGCTCGCTACCGTCGGTCCCGCGGTACCGTCAGCACGATGCGCACTCCGGACCCGCGCACGATCGCCCTGCCCTACGGTGATCGCTGGCTCGAGGCCGCGACCACCGCCCGGGTCACCGCCGTCGACGGTCCGGCAGACCACGGACCACCGCCCCGGCTCGACGCCCTGCTGGCGGGCGCCCTCGACGCTCCGATCGGATCGCCGCGCCTCGAGCAGATCGCGCGATCCGGTGATCGCGTCACGATCATCGTCAGCGACGCCACCCGCGACGAGCCGCGCCAGGCGTTCGTCGACGCGGTGCGCGCGCGGCTGCCGGCGGTGCGGCTCACGATCGCGATCGCGACCGGCACCCACGGCCGCGCGGGCGGCCTCGGAGCCCTCGGGGTCACCGCGCCACCCGACTGCGTCGTCGTCGATCACGACGGTCACGACGACACCGACCTCGTCGACGTCGGCGTCACCGCGCGCGGCACGCCGGTGCGGCTGCATCGCTGCGTGGTCGAGACCGATCTGGTCGTGGCGACCGGGGTGATCCGCGCGCACTACTTCGCCGGCTTCGGCGCCGGCGCCAAGGCGATCTTCCCCGGCCTCGCCGCCAGCCACGGCGCGCGCGTCAATCACCGCTGGAAGCAGGACCCGCGGGCGATCGCGGGCCGCGTCGACGACAACCCGTGTCGGCTCGATCTCGAGGAGGCCGCGGCGCGAGCCGGGACGCGGCAGTTCCTCCTCGATGCGATCGCCGAGCGCGACGACCAGCTGCGCGGTGCGGTCGCGGGCGACGTGGTCGATGCGTTCCGCCACGGCGCCGACCTGGCGCGGCCCGCCCTCGAGGTGACCGCCGCGCCGTCGATCTGCATCGTCGTCGCCGACCAAGCGCCCGTCACCGACTCGCTGTACCAGGCGTCGAAGTGCGTCGCCGCGGTCGCGCCCTGGCTCGCCGCGGGCGGCCGCATCATCGTCGTCGCGCCGTGCCGCGGCGGGATCGGGCCGGTCGACGTCGTCAACCACGGCATCTACGAGCTCGGCCTGCGACCGCGGCTGCCCGCCGCTCACGAGATCGTGCTGGTCTCCGATCTACCCGCCGCGATCGTCGCCACCAGCTACGCCCGGCCGGCATCGTCCTTGACCGACGCGATCGCGGGCGCCGCGGAGTTGCTCGTCGTGCCGTCTGCCAGCAAAGTGATCGCGCGTGTCCTGGGTCGCTAGCATCGAAGCCGCCGCGGCTCGCCATGACGTCGCGTCGGCCAGCCCCAAGCTCGCGGCGTTCGTGCGGCTGTTCGCGCGCTGGAACCAGCGGATCAATCTGTCCGCCGCTCGGACAGAAGACGAGATCGCCCAGCATGTGATCGACTCGCTCGCGCTGGTGCCGTTCGTGCGTGAAGCAGATTCGGTCATCGACGTCGGGAGTGGCGGCGGGCTCCCTGGCATCATCATATCGATATCATTGGAGAAATCGGCGGTCAGCTGCGTCGAGCCCCTCCACAAGAAGGCGGCGTTTCTCTCGAGCGCGGCGCGCGAGCTCGGGCTCTCGACCCAGGTCCACGCCCGCAAGGTGGATCCAGCGATCGACCGGGGCCATGCGGTCGCGATCTCGCGGGCGACCTTCGCGCTCGACGAGTGGCTCGCGCTCGGCGAGCAGCTCGTCCGACCCGGCGGCCGGGTGCTCGGCATGGAGGGTCGCGATCAGATCCCGCTCGGTCCGCGCGACGAACGCCACCCGTACTCGCACGGCGATCGCACCCGCGCGATCATCGTGCGCCGCGTCGGTTAGAACCAACCGAGGATCGTCGGCAGGTCGTCGGGGGCGATCGCGACGCGGGCGCCGGTCATCTCTTCGATCGCGCGCGCGTTGTCGCGGGCGAAGCCGAGGTCGTCGGTCGGTAACCGCGACAGCACCGCGATCCGGGCCTGGGCCGCGTCGATCGTCAGGACGCTGTGGTTGATCGTCCCGAGTCCGGCCCGCCCGACCACGACGACCTGGGCGTCGAGGTCGCGCACCAGCGCGGCGTACTCGCGGCGCCCGCCGATCGGCACCCGCCATCCACCCGCGCCTTCGATCAGGAGCGGGTCGCCAGACTGCGCGCGGCACCACGCGATCACGTCGTCCAGATCGATCGCGCGCCCCTCGGCTGCGGCCGCGGCTTGCGGCGATCGCGCCAGCGCGAACCGTAGATATACGGTGTCATCGATCGAGCGCGCCGAGGCCTGCGCCAGGCGAGCCGCGTCGCTGGTCGCTTCGTCCCACCCGGTCTCGATCGGCTTGATCGCGCGGGCCTCGCGACCCGATGCTCGCAGCCCGCGCACGATCACCGCGGTGACGTGGGTCTTGCCCGCGCCGGTGTCAGTGCCCGTCACGAAGTAGATCATGGGTGACCTCCTCGATCGCCTTCGCCGTCGCGGTCGCCAGGAGCCGCAGCTCGTCGTCCGTCACCGACAGCGGCGGCATCCACACCACGACATCCCCGAGCGGCCGCAGGATGACGCCGTGCTCGCGGACCCGCTGACAGACCGCGGTACCGACAAACCGCTCGGGCGCGAACGGACCGAGATCGATCCCCGCCATCAGGCCGCGCTGCCGCACCGATCGCACGCCCGGGAGCGAGGCGATCGTCGCGAGGTGCTCGGCCATGACCGCCGCCGCCTGGCGGATCCGCGGAAGGGTCTCGGGCCGCGCGAAGATCGTCAGGTTGGCGAGAGCCGCGGCGCAGGCGATCGGGTTGCCCGTGTAGGTGTGGCCGTGGAAGAAGGTGCGCTCCTCGATCCGCGGGCCGAGGAAGGCTTCGTAGATCCGGTCGGTCGTCAGGGTCGCGGCCAGCGGGAGCACGCCGCCGGTCAGGCCCTTGGCCAGGCACAGGAAATCGGGCGACACACCTTCCTGTTCGCAAGCGAACAGGGTGCCTGTTCGGCCGAACCCGGTCGCGACCTCGTCCGCGATCAGCAAGACGTCGTGACGGCGGCAGAGCGCCGCCACGCTCCGGAGGTAGCCGGGCGGATGCACCAGCATCCCTGCGGCACCCTGGATCAGCGGCTCCAGGACCATCGCGGCGATCTCGCCGCCGCGGTCGGCGAGGAGCGCCTCGAGATCGCGCAAAGCTCGGTCGGGCTGGACCGCGGGGGTCGGGACCTGGAGGCCGGCTACCAGCAGCGGCCCGAAGATGCGGTGGAAGAGCGGCATGCCGCCGACCCCGACCGCGCCAAGGGTGTCGCCGTGGTAGGCCTCGGCCAGGTGGACGAAGCGCTGCTTCTCGGGCCGACCGATCAGCGCCCAGTACTGGAAGGCTTGCTTGAGGGCGATCTCGACCGCTGTCGATCCGGAGTCCGAATAGAAGACTCGGCTCAGGCCCGGTGGCGCCAGGGCGACCAGCCGTTCCGCCAGTTCGATGGCGTTGGGATGGGCGAGCCCGAGCATCGTCGAGTGATCGAGGCGTGCGACCTGGTCGGCCACCGCCGCCACGATCGCAGGATGCCCATGACCGTGGGTCGTCACCCAGAGCGAGCTGACTCCGTCGAAGTAGCGGCGCCCGTCCGTGTCGATCAGGAAGTTGCCGTCGGCGCGGTCGATCACTAGCGGCGTCCCCGCGTTCCACTCGTGGCCCTGGGTAAATGGGTGCCAGAGAACGCGCTTGTCGCGCTCCGACCAGGTCACGGCTGTTCCACGTGGAACATGGTCAGGCTCCCGCCGCGCCCGGCTTCCGGAGTGTTCCACGTGGAACACGGCGCGGATCAATCCCGCCATCCGATCCAGGGCAGCATCCTCCTGGTTCGCAGCCAGCGTGATTCGCAGCCTCGACGTTCCTTCGGGCACGGTCGGCGGACGAATCGCAGGAACCCAGAAGCCCTCCGCTTCGAGCTGCTTCGCCACCTCGACAGCGCGCGCGTCGGCGCCGAGCACGACCGGGACGATCGCCGCGGACACGCTCGGAATCCCCAACGCAGCACACAGTCGCTCCCGCAACGCGGCGACCCGCGCGCGTCGCTGATCGCCTTCCTCGCTCGCGACGATCTCGAGACCCACCAGCGCCGCGGCCTGCGTGCCCGTCGCCAGCCCGGTCGAGAACACGAGAGTTCGGGCGCGATTCCACAGCAGATCGGCGAGCTTCGCTGGCCCCGCGACGAACGCGCCCGCGGCGCCCACCGATTTTCCCAGCGTCCCAACGACGACGTCCGCTCCGCTGCTCCAGCCTAGCCCGGTCCCGCGCGGTCCGATCACGCCGAACCCGTGAGCGTCGTCGACCACGCTGATCGCGTCGTGGGCTCGTCCGAGCGCGACGATTGCGTCGAGCTGCGACGCATCGCCGTCCATCGAGAAGATACTCTCGGTGACGATCACTCGTCGACGTCCGCGCTCGCTGCGCAGCATGCGCTCAAGCTCCTCGACGCTCCCGTGGCGATACACCATCACGCGCGCCCGCGACAGCCGACAGCCATCGATCAGGCTCGCGTGGTTGAGCTCGTCGGAGAAGATCACGTCCTCGGGTCCTGCCAGGACCGGCAAAAGACCCGTATTAGCTGCATATCCTGAATTGAACAGACGCACCGACGGCGCGCCCAGGAACTGCGCGAGCGCGGCCTCCAGCGCCTCGGTCACGACCGTATGGCCCGAGATCAGCCGAGACGCGCCCGCGCCGACGCCGAGCCCGCGCTCCGCCGACGCCGACGCCGCGGCCAGCCGCGGATCGAGCGCGAGTCCGAGGTAGTCGTTCGACGCGAAGTTCACCAGCGTCCGTCCGTCGACGACGACCTCGCTGCCGCGCCGCGCCGACACCGTCCGCACCGTGCGTCGCCGCCCCGCGCGCGCCAGCGCCTCCAGCTCGTCGTCGAGAAAATCCAGCGCGGTCACGAGCCCGCGAGCCTACTACTTCCCGATGCAGAACGACGCGAACAGGCGATCGAGGACCGCCTCGCCGATCTGCTCGCCGGCGAGCGCCGCCAGCCCGGTGAGCCCGGCCCGCGCCTCGACCGCGACCAGCTCGAGGGGCGCCGCGCGATCGAGCAGCGCCGCCGCCGCCGCGAGTCCGTCGGCAGCCGCCCGCGCCGCGCCGCGCTGACGCTCGGTGAGCAGCACCGCGCTGCCCGCCTCCGGATCGTCGGCGAGCCCGGCCCGCGCGAGGATCGCCTCCCGCAACGCGTCGAGCCCGTCGCCGCGCACCGCCGACGTCGGCAGATGATCGGCCGGAATCGCGCGCGGCAGATCGACCTTGCTGGCGACGCCGAGCTCGCGCGCCTCGAGCGGCCGCGGCGCATCGTCGGGGCCGAGCACGACGACGATCACCTCACACTCGTCGGCGCGATCCTGGCCGAGCGCCACGCCGCGGGCCTCGATCGCGTCGACCGCGCCGGCCGATCCGCGCCAACCCGCGGTGTCGACCAAGGTCACCGCGACGCCGCGCCATGCCACCGTCGCCTCGACGTAGTCGCGCGTGGTCCCGGCCTCGGGCGCGACCAGCGCCCGCTCGCGGCCGAGCAGCGCATTGAACAGCGCCGACTTGCCCGCGTTGACCGGGCCGACCAGCGCGACCCGCAGCCCGTCGACCAGCGCCCGACCCGCGCCGAAGCTGTCCGCCAACCGGACCGCCCGCGCCGCCGCCGCCGCCAGCGCATCGCGCAAGCGCGCGCGCCCGATCTGCGGCAGATCGTCCTCAGGAAAGTCGAGGTGGGCCTCGAGCTCGGCGACGATCGCCGTGACGTCGGCCCGCAGCGCCGCGACCGCGACCCCGAGCCCGCCGCCGAGGTGCTCCTGCGCCAGCGCCCACGCTCGCTCGGTCCGTGCGCCGACCACCGCCATCATCGCCTCGGCCTCGAGCACGCCGAGCTTGCCC
>JAYTAJ010000546.1:0-3924 GCA_043737575.1 Myxococcales bacterium
CGCGGCGGCGTGATCGGTGCGGCGACGACGACCGCGGCGGTCGGCGGTGGCGCGACGCTGGCTTGCGTGGCCGCGCTCGCGATCGTCGCGGCCGCCACGCGCGTCTCGACCAGATCGTCGATCAGGATGCTCGGCCCCGCGTCGATCGCCGCAGCCGCGGCCGCGGCCTGCTGCGCGGGCTTCGTCGATAGCTCGCCCGAGATCCGGCGGTCGCGACTGCGCCGCGGCGCAGGTTCGTCCTCGGACGGCGCCTTCGCGTCCTCGTCAGCCTTCGCCTTCGCCGCCTTCGGCGCCTTCGCGTCTTCGTCGGCCTTCGCCTTCGCCTTCGCCGCCTTCGCGTCTTCGTCGGCCTTCGCCTTCGCGTCCTCGTCGGCCTTCGCCTTCGCGTCCTCGTCGGCTTTCGCCTTCGCCTTCGCGTCTTCCTCGGCCTTCGCCTTCGCGTCCTCGTCAGCCTTCGCCTTCGCCTTCGCGTCCTCGTCGGCCTTCGCCTTCGCCTTCGCGTCCTCGTCGGCTTTCGCCTTCGCCTTCGCGTCCTCGTCAGCCTTCGCCTTCGCCGCCTTCGCGTCCTCGTCGGCCTTCGCCTTCGCCTTCGCTGCCTTCGCATCCTCCGCGGCCTTCGCCTCCTCCTCCGCCTTCACCTTCGCCGCCTCCGCCTTCTCCTTCGCCGCCGCCCACGCCGCCTCCTCGTCCTCCTTCGCCTCGCGCTCCATGCCGCTCAGATCCACGCTGATCGGCTCGATCACCCGCGGGAACAGCCGGTCCCGATCCTGCGCGTCCGTGAGCGTCTCGAGCTTCTCTCGCCCCTCGTCGCGCGACGCCCGCGCCGCCGCCGCCGTGCGCAGGTTGATCTCCCCCGCCGTGATCGCCGACGGCACCACCGGCGACAGCGAGCCGGTATCCAGCCCCGCGCCGCGCGGCACCAGCGCCGCCCAGTCGACCTCGACGACCGCGTGCGTCCGCGCCTCGGGCGTCGCCGCGCGATAGCGGTCACTGCGGTCGCGCCGATCGCCCTTCTTGCCCTTGCCCGACTTGCCGCCGCCGACCGGGCCCGAGCCCTCGGGCACCGCTGGTGCGGCGACCACGCCCGCGCCGCCGACCAGCCACTCCTCGAGCGCGAGCATCGCGCGGTGCGTCGAGCGCGACCGTCCAGCCTCGCGTCGACGCAGGATGCCGACCTGCGCCGCGCGCTCGGCGACGCGCAGCGTCTCGAACACGCGGAACGGGCTGTCCTCGAGCGCGTCGGCGACGGTGCGATGGCCGTCGAACAAGCGCAGCACGCCGTGCACTTCGGTCGGCAGCGATCGGCTCTGCGCGCCGAGCACCGCGGGATCTTGCTCGTACACCGCGGCCGGCGACAGCGAGCCCGCCGCGCTGCGCAGATCGATCAAGAAGCGCTCGGCCTGATCGAGCAGCTCGTCGGACGTCATCGGGATCTGCTGGCGGCGCACCACGGGCTCGTTGCGCAGCTCGAAGCGCGCCTCGGTCCACAGCAACAGCTGGTGCAGCGCGCCCTGCCCGTGCAGCCCACCGACCTGCGCCGACGTCACCTCGCCCTCGAAGAAGCGGATCTCGCCGCGGCGCAGGCCGCGCATCATCAGCATCGTGCCGGTCGCGCCGATCGCCGACAGCGCGCGCACCAGGTAGAACACGCCGAAGCTGTCGCCGAGATCGCCGTCCATCACCGAGCGATTGCCCGGCCGCCGCCCGGCGAGGATGCGTCCGATCGTGACGACGTCGCGCACGAACGCCGGGCCCGCGAGCACCGCCGTCGCGCCCGCCGAGATCGCCTGGGCGCGGGTCACGCCGTTGCCGATGTACAGGACCGGCGGCGCGCCGCGCGACGCACCCGCGGTGACCAGCCCGGTGATCAGATCGCGGCCGAGCCCCGCAGCCTCGGCGCCCGCGATCACCACGCACGCCTCCGCCAAGTGATCGAGCGCCTGATCGACGTTCGCCACCGCCTCGACCGGCATCCCCTCGCGCTCGAACCCCAGCCGGACGCCATCGGCCGCCCGACGATCGCCGTGGACCACGATCACTTTGCCTGCGCTCGAGTCGCGGACGACTTTGGGACTGTCCGTCATGATCAACGAAACCGCGCTGGAGTATAACCGCGAGGCTCTGGCTCGCACTTGGGTTCCACGCCCAAATGTCGTCGCGAGGTCGCACAACATCGCACCAGCTGATCACCCACCGCAGTGCTCACCCTCGAGATCGTCCACGGCACCTCGACCCGCGCGTCCTACGAGCTCGCGGCGTCGGTCATCACGCTCGGCCGCGCCAGCACCAACACCGTCGTCCTCACCGACTATCACCTGTCGGGCGAGCACGCGCAGATCGTGCGGCACGGCACCGGCTATCACTACCGCGATCTGCGCTCGACCAACGGCTCGGCGATCGAGCGCAACGGCACCCGCACGCTGGTCGACGCCCGGGCCGGCCACGAGCTGCCGCTGCAGTCCGGCGATCTGCTGCTGCTCGGCGATCCGCGCGGCCCGGTGATCCTGAAGGTCCGCTTCGCCGCGCCCAGCGCCGACGACGCCGACGAGGCCGAGCTCGCCGATCGGCTGATCGCGACGCGCTCGATCATCGATCTACCCGCGGTCCGCGACCAGGTCGAGTCCGATCCCCAGAGCGCGCTGCGGGTCTACAAGGCGCTGCAGCGGCTGTCGGGTCGCCTCGATCAGGCCGCGGTGCTCGACGCGATCGCCGAGGCGACGTTCGAGATCGTCCCGATCGCGACCCACGTCACCGTGCTCCTGCGCGCCGAGTCCGACAAGGATCGCTTCACGCTGGCGATGCAGCGCGAGCGCGGCGACGGCACCAAGGCCCGCCCCAGCGAGCCCGCGATCGATCCCAATCGCGCCAGCCGCGCGATCTTGCGCCGCGTGCTCACCGATCGCGCCGCGATCCTCACCGCCAACGCCCAGGACGAGATCTCGTCGTCCGAGTCGATCATGGCCGGGCACATCAAGAGCGTCATCGCGGTGCCGCTGTGGCGCGGCGACGAGATCACCGGCCTCTTGCAGGCCGATCACCGCCAGGCCGCCGGCATGTTCGACGAGGGCGACCTCGAGGTGTCGCTCTTGATCGGGGCCCAGGCCGCGCTCGCCCTCGACAACGCCGGCCTGGTGTCGCGCCTGAAGATCGCCGAGGAGCGCGCCCGCGGCGAGAACGTCTACCTGAAGAAGCGCGAGGAGCGGACCCGCTACCCCAACATCGTCGGCGACTCGGCCGCGATGCGCACCGTGTTCGCCCAGCTCGACAAGGTCATCGACACCCGTGCCACCGTCTGCATCGAGGGCGAGACCGGCACCGGCAAGGAGCTGATCGCGAGCGCGATCCACTACAAGTCGGGCCGCCGCGACAAGATGTTCGTCGCCCAGAACTGCGCCGCGCTGCCCGAGAACCTCCTCGAGAGCGAGCTGTTCGGCCACAAGCGCGGCGCGTTCACGTCAGCCGACAGCGACAAGAAGGGCCTGTTCGAGATCGCCGACGGCGGCACCCTGTTCCTCGACGAGATGGGCGAGATGCCGCTGTCGCTCCAGTCGAAGCTCTTGCGGGTGCTGCAGGAAGGCACCATCCGCCCGGTCGGCGCCACCGCCGAGAAGCAGGTCGACGTCCGCATCCTGTGCGCGACCAACCGCGATCTCACCGTCGAGGTCGAGAAGGGCCGCTTCCGCCAGGATCTGTTCTACCGGCTGATGGTGTTCCCGATCCGGCTGCCGCCGCTGCGCGAGCGCAAGGAAGATCTGCCCGCGCTGGCCCGCCACTTCCTCGCCCGCTACGCCGAGGAGTACCGGGTCGATCTGCCCGGCTTCGCGCCCGAGGCGCTCGACGCGCTCACCAGCTACGGCTGGCCCGGCAACATCCGCGAGCTCGAGAACGAGATCCAGCGCGTCGTGATCCAGGCCGAGCCCGGCG
>JAYTAJ010000547.1:0-1636 GCA_043737575.1 Myxococcales bacterium
TCCGACGCGCTGTTCGTGTTCGGCCGCTGGGCCGCCCTCCAGGACGGGCGGCCCGAGCCACTCTGGCAGCCGTCGACGACCTAGCGCGCGGCGCGGCGGCGGCGGCGGACCAGCATCAGGCCGACCGCGAACACCAGGAACGCCGGGGCGGTCGGGCTGCCACCAGTCGAGCAGCAGCCACCCTCGTCGGGCGCGCAGAACGAGATGTCGGACTGGCAGGTGAAGCCGTCGGGGCAGGTGTCGTTGCCCGGGTCGCAGGCCTCGCTGCAGAACAGCCCGTCGGACGAGTTGAGGCACTGACCGCCGACGCAGTCGGTGGCCGCGAGGCAGGACTCGCCGGTCGGGCGGACCGCGATGTTGACCGCGACCTCGGCGCGCGCGACGTTGCCGGCCTGATCGGTGGCCTCGACCGCGAGGGTGTAGTCACCCGGGTCGATGCCGCCGACGATGATGCGGTACTCGTCGCCGTCCGGCTCCACGTCGGAGCCGCGGTCGAAGCCGTTCAGGTAGACGGTCACACCCTCCATCGCCATGTCGTCGGTGGCGCGGGCCACGACCTCGAACGTCGGCGTCAGCGCCGCGTTGTCGCCGGGCGACACCAGCGTGATGCTCGGCGGCACCGTCTCGGTCGGGCGCAGGCCGACGAAGCTGGTCAGGCGACCGCCCGAGTTGGTGTTGCTGCCGCCGCACGAGCAGCTGCGCGGCATCCCGGGCTCGGTGCCGCACGGGACGCTCTGGTTGGCGAAGGTCTTGGTGCCCGAGTCGGCGATCAGCACGTACGACATCAGATCGATCGCGAGCGTCTCGTGCTCGAGGGCGAGCAGGTGACCGACCTCGTGAGCGATCGTCGCGCACAGCTCCTCGTCCTTGCGCGGGACGTTGCGGTGGACCTCGGAGAAGGTGAACGCGATGCCCGTCTCGGTGACGCCGCAGAAGTTGTCGGCCGACGCGATGCCGAACAGCTGGTTGGGGCCCGCGCCGACCTCGGTGCCGTCACCGCCGACCACCGCCTCGATGTACTGGCCGCTGGTCGGCTCGACCTCGACGACGCGGATGTTGTACGGCGCGAAGTGGGTCTTCACGCAGGTCGAGATGTTCGCCCAGTTGAACCCGGTCAGGAGCGGCGGGATCACGACGGTCCCCGAGAACCCCAGGATATCGCGGTTGGCGGTGTTGGCCGCCGAGTTGGTCGGCGTGCTGCCGACCTGGTACGTGGCGCCGTTGCGGTTGAGATAGATCGTGCGCGGCGCCGCGGCGGCAAGCGACGACGACGTCTCGGTCGGCGGCGCGAACTGGGCCCGATTCTCCTGCACCGTGCCGCAGCCGTGGACGGGGCGGACCCACCGCTCGCCGTTGCTCGGCTGCGGTGGGATCGGGCTCGAGTCCTGCGGGGTGGCGAAGGCGCTGGGCGCCGCGGCGGTCACGAGAGTGGCGACGACGAGGACAGTGCGACGGGGTGCGATCACGGGCGGGACGGTAGAGCGAGAGGCCCCCCGCTGGCGAGCCTGAAAGCTATCAGTCGTCGTCAGCATCTGTCGACGCCGCGCCTCACCACCACGATCCGACGCTCCTCAGCGCGGGCCGAACAGGGTGCTGATGACCCACAGCAGCTGGGCCGCAGCGACGGCCAGCGACG
>JAYTAJ010000548.1:0-1635 GCA_043737575.1 Myxococcales bacterium
CCGGGCGTCGCGCGGGCGTGGACCGGGCTCGCGCGGCAGAGCGCGGCCGAGCGGGTCGGCGCGGTGTCCGGCGAGCGGACACTCGAGGACGAGGCCGCCGCCGACGCCACCAGCGTCGCCGACGATCTGCGCGCGCTCGGCGAGCAGGTCGCGGCCGCGCGCAAGGAGCTCGATCGCGGCAAGCGCGCGGGCACGGTGCCGGCCGACGTCGCCGCCGACGAGGCCGCGCGCCTCGAGGCCCTGGCCGCCAAGGTCGGCGCCGCGTCGCAGAAGGCCCGGGCCCTGGCGTCGGCCGCCGACGCCGAGCGCACCGCCGCGGCGCCCGCGGGCCTGCGGCCGCTCCTCGACGGCGACGTCCAGACCGCGCGCCGCCTCGATCGCCTCGCCGCCGATCTGCTGGCCAAGCTCGACGACGAGTCGGCGCTGCGATCGCAGGCGATGATCGAGCGGCTGCACACCGGCACCAAGCGCATCCTCGACAAGGCCCGCCTCGGCAAGGTCGACGCGGTGATCGGCCAGAAGCGCGCCCTCGACATCAAGGTGCAAGACCTCGCGGCCGGCCGCTTCCCCGAGGAGCTGTTCGGCCGCATGTGGGAGCAAGGCATGATCGGCGACGACGAGGAGCTGTGGCCGTTCCAGGGCGAGTTCTGGGCCGACGAGTACGAGGGCTGGCGATGAAGATCATCGCAACGGCCGCGGTCTCCCTGACACTGCTGATCCTCGCTGACGCTCGGATCGCAGTGGCGCAGGTCTCGGAGGTCAACCTCGATCGCGGCCCGGCCTCGGAGCTGTACCTGCGCAAGCGGCCGCCGGTGCCCGAGGCGCCGATCCTCGATCCGGCGCTGAAGCTGCTGCTCGCGTCGACGGAGACCAAGCGCGACAACGCCCGCATCGAGGCGATCGCGCTGCTGCGCGAGTACCTCGACGGCCACCCCGAGGGCGACGCCCAGGCCGACGGCCTGTTCAAGCTCGCCGAGCTGCTGTGGGAAGAGGCGCGCCGCGACTACCTGGTGCGCATGGGCGGGTTCGAGCGCGATCTCGAGCGCTGCAAGCAGGCGCCCGATCGCTGCGCCACCGAGCCGGCCGAGCCGCGCATCGATCTCAAGGAGAGCGAGCAGCTCTACACCCAGATCCTCGATCGCCACCCGAGCTTTCGCCGCAGCGATCTGGTGCTGTACCTGGTCGGCTTCGCCGCGAAGGAGGACGGCCGCGAGGAGCAGGCGATGGAGCGCTTCCAGGCGGTCATCGAGCGCTTCCCCAGCTCGCCGCTCCACGGCGACGCCTGGATGATGGTCGGCGAGCACCACTTCTCGACCGGCGAGTGGGCCAAGGCCCGCGACTCGTACGAGAACATCCTCGGCAACAAGAACGCCGCGACCTACGACCTCGCGCTGTTCAAGAGCGCGTGGTGCGACTGGAAGCTCGGCGAGACCGATCGCGCGGCGACCCGCTTCACCGAGGTGCTCGATCTCGCGGTCGAGGCCGAGCGCTCGGGCTCGGCGGCGCTGCAGCGGCGCCGCACCGGCCTGCGCGACGAGGCCCTCGAGTACCTGGTGATCGTCTTCACCGAGGATCGCGCGATCTCGGCGAAGGAGGTCTTCGACTTCCTGGCGTCGATCGGCGGCGAGCGCTACT
>JAYTAJ010000549.1:0-1635 GCA_043737575.1 Myxococcales bacterium
CGGCAGGCGCAGCGGGCGCGGCGACCGATCGCGAGCCGCGCGCCGATCTGCCGGAGTCGCTGCGTCAGCGCCTCGAGGCGATGGTGCCGGATCTGGTGCGCCGCACGTTCACCGCGGGGCTGGGCGCGGTGTTCTCGACCGAGGACAGCATCCGCAAGCTGACGAAGGACCTGAACGTCCCGAGCGTCGCGGGCTACCTCGGCGAGGCGGCCGACAACACCAAGGACAAGGTCCTCGAGATCGTCGCCCGCGAGGTCCGCGAGTTCCTGACCCACGTCAACCTGTCCGACGAGATCGCCCGGCTGTTGACGACCTTGTCGTTCGAGGTGAAGACCGAGATCCGGTTCATCCCCAACAGCGAGCGCTACGGCGGCGTCGAGCCGGACGTGAAGGCGGCGGTGCGGGTGAAGCGCTCGGACCGCGACGACGACAAGGCCGACAAGGCCGACAAGGTCGAGCCGCAGGGCGCCCACGCGCCCGAGCCGCGCCACCCCGAGGAGCGGCGGTCGCGGCTGCGGCGGCTGTGGCGGCGCGCGACCGAAGAGGTCCGCGACATCGCGCGCGACGACGACGCGCCCGACGACGGCAACACGCCGTAGCGGTTACTGCGCGGCGGCGTCGACGCCGTCGAAGTGGACGACGGTGCCGGGGCCGACGCCGTGGGCCTTGGACCAGCCGGCGTTGACCTCGAGGACGTACAGCGACTGCTGGCCGACGCCGCGTGAGGTCTCGTCGTGGGGCTGCACGTTCTCGAGGATGCCGGCGACGGTCAGGTCCTTGCGGATGAACATGATGTCGAGGGCGACATAGGTGTTGTGCATCCAGAAGTGGTGATCGTCCTCGCGGCCCATCAGGAACAGCATCCCGCCGTCGGCCGGGAGGAACTTGCGGAACATGAGGCCCTTCTGGACCCGGCCCGCCGACTTCACGACCTCGGCGGACACCACCGCGGGGCCGCTGGCGCCGTCGAGGGTCACGCGGGCCAGCGGGATCGCGGGGGCGGTCGAGCCCGGACCGGCCCCAGGCTTCGGCGGCACGTCGGCCGACGGCGCGTCGCGCGCGGGTCCCTTCGAGCAAGCGGCGGCGAGCGAGACGACGGCGAGCAACGAGACGCGCATGTCGCGTCGGAAGCTAACAGAAGCGACGGTCGATCATCGCGAAACGATCGCGATCACGATCACGCGGAGCGCTCGCGCCACGTGACCCCGCCCGATCGTGCCTCGGCCCTCACGCACCACGCACCGGGCTCACCGCGAAGCGCGCAGCGCGAGCGACCCAATGACGTCGCCGCCGCGGAGCAGCTCGATCGTCTCGATGCAGGCGCCGACCTCGGCGTCGAGATCGGGCTCGATCGCGACGGTCACGACGCCGCCGACGTCGGCGGCGCCGAGCGACACGGTCGACGTGCCGCCCTCGATGGCGCGCAGCGAGGTCCAGCGATCGCCACCCGCGACCGACACCACGACCGTCGCGCCCGGCGCGCCCGCCGCGGTCGTCACCCGGACCGCGTCGTAGCCGTAGGGCGCCTCGATCTTGGCGCGGCCGGCCTCGGCGCAGTCGTGACCCGCGACCGCGGGCGCGGCGGTGGG
The DNA here is from genome assembly GCA_043737575.1 of Myxococcales bacterium. Taxonomy (GTDB): domain Bacteria; phylum Myxococcota_A; class Polyangia; order Haliangiales; family Haliangiaceae; genus UBA2376. Next base: position 1,590 of record JAYTAJ010000549.1, read on the forward strand.
CGTGGACGCGAGCTGGAGCCAGAGGGCGGCGAGGCGGAGCACGAGC
>JAYTAJ010000550.1:0-3920 GCA_043737575.1 Myxococcales bacterium
CGGCGACGCCAGCTCGGCGTTGTCGTCGAGGAACCCGCCGTCGCCGACGCGATAGCGCAGGCCGCCCAGACGATGACCGTCGTAGACGCCGAGCAGGAAGTCGAGCTCGAACAGCCGCCGCTCGGGTCGCTTGGCCTCGCGCGCCAGCTGGGCCTCGCGACGCGCCAGCAGCACGCGGCCCCAGCGATCGGGCGACGAGTCGAGGAAGACGCCGAAGTTGTCGCGGCCCTCGGCGACGAACTGCGGGCCGCGATACAGGCGCAGCGATGGATCGAGGACGTGGGCGGGCCCGGACTCGAGCCACGCCGGATCGTACTCGAAGGCGAAGACCTCCTTGCCGCGCGCCATCGTGGTCTGCAGCGAGCCCATGCGAGTCGCGGCCGCGAGCCCGTGCCAGTCGGCCCAGACCTCGACGGCGCGTCGATCAGCCACGGCGCCCCCGGGATCCGCGACCGGCCTGGAGCGCGGCATCCTGGAGCTTGCGGCCGAGGACGTCGTCGCGCCCCACCGCCACCAGATCGGCCTCGAGGCCGAGGCTGTGCAGGACGTTGGCGATCGAGCCGAGGGTCACGCCCGGATCGCCGCGCTCGATCGCTCGCAAGGTCGGCCGCGACATCCCGGCGCGCTCGGCGACCAGCCCCGCCGACAGCCGCCGCCGCTGCCGGGCCAGGCGGAGGTTGTCGCCGAGCGCGGCCAGGGCCCGGCTCACCGATGGCAACGCGGGTGTGGAGAGCCGTCCCATGTAAATACTATTGCCATTGTCAGCACGAATTGGCAAGTATACTTTCAACATCGCCGCTGTCCCGGGCTTGTACGATGGCCGCGATGTCGACCGGTGCGATCGAGCCGCTGTTCCTCCGGGCCTGCCGTCGCGAGGCCGTCGAACGCACGCCGGTGTGGATGATGCGCCAGGCCGGTCGGTACTTGCCCGCGTACCGCGCGGTGCGCGCCAAGCACTCGTTCCTCGACCTGTGCCACACGCCGGCGCTGGCGTGCGAGGTCACGCTGCAGCCGATCGACGAGTTCGGCTTCGACGCGGCGATCCTGTTCTCCGACATCCTGATCACGCTGCCGCCGATGGGCCTCGAGATCGCGTTCCCCGACAAGGGCCCGGTGATCGGCAACCCGGTCCGCGATCGCGCCGCGATCGATCGGCTGGTGGTGCCGGATCCGGTCGCGACGATGCCGTTCGTGATGGACGCGATCCGCCAGATCCGCGGCGCCCTCGGCGGCCGGGTGCCGCTGATCGGGTTCGCCGGGGCGCCGTTCACGCTGGTGACCTACGCCGTCGAGGGCGGCGGCTCGAAGGAGTTCGCCAAGACCAAGGCGCTCCTGTTCTCGGATCCGGCCGGGGCCCACGCGCTGCTCGAGAAGATGGCAGCGACGGTCGCGAGCTACCTCGTCGCGCAGATCGAGGCGGGAGCGCAGGCGGTGCAGCTGTTCGACAGCTGGGCCGGCGCGCTGTCGCCGGCCGACTTCGACGAGTACGCGCTGCGCTGGGCCCGCGAGGTGATCGCGCGGGTGCGCGCGCATCCCGCGGCGGCCGGCGTGCCGATCATCTACTTCGCGAACGGCTGCGCGCCGTACCTGCGGACCTACGCCAGCGCGGGCGCCGACGTGCTCGGGGTCGACTGGCGGATCGATCTCGACGTCGTCCGCGCCGCGGTCGGCGACGGCGTCGCGCTGCAGGGCAACCTCGATCCCGGCGCGCTGTACGCACCGCCGGCCGAGATCCGTCGGCGGGTCGGCGCGATCCTGGCGAAGGCCGGGCCGGTCGGGCACATCTTCAACCTCGGCCACGGCGTCACGCCCGAGACCAACCCCGAGCACGTGCGCGCGATGGTCGAAGCGGTGCGCGAGCTGTCGGCGCGGGCATGAAGGTCGCGGTCGTCGGCGCCGGCATCGCCGGGCTCACCGCGGCGTGGCGGCTGGTCGGCGACGGTCACGACGTCACCGTGCTCGAGGCCAGCCCGCAGCCAGGCGGCGTGATCGCGACGTCGATCGTCGACGGCTTCCTGCGCGAGCACGCCGCCAACGGCTTCCTGTCCAGCGACGACGGCGCCGCGGCGCTGTGCATCGAGCTCGGCGTGCCGATCGTCGAGGCGGCGGCGGCGGCGAAGCGACGGTGGATCTACCGCGGCGGCGCGCTGCACGCGGTGCCGTCCAGCCCACTGGCGCTGGCGCGTAGTCACCTCCTGTCGTGGCGCGGCAAGCTGGCGCTGCTCGGCGAGCCGCTGCGCCGCCGCCGCGACGCCGCCCAGGCCGGCGACGAGTCGATGCGCGACTTCGCGGTGCGCCGCCTCGGCGTCGAGGTCGCCGACGCGTTGGTCGCGCCGATCGTGACCGGCGTGTACGCGGCCGACGCCCGCGACGTCAGCCTCGCGGCCGGCTTCCCGCAGATCGCGGCGCTCGACGCGGCGGGCGGGCTGGTGCGCGGGATGATCGCGCGGCGCTCGCAGGGGCGACCGCGGCCGCGGCCGCGGCTCACCGCGCCGGTCGCCGGACTCGCGGCGCTGCCATCGGCGCTGGTGGCGAAGCTCGGCGATCGGATCCGCTGCCGCCGCGCGATCGAGCGCGTCGTGCCGCGCGAAGGCGGCGTCGAGCTCGACGGCGCGCGCTTCGATGCGGCGGTGCTCGCGGTGCCCGCCGCGGCGGCGCGGCGCCTGGTCGCGGCGGCGATCCCCGCGCTCGCGGGTGAGCTGGCGGCGGCGGTCGCGGCGCCCGCGGCGATCGTGTTCGTCGGCTACGACGCCGCCGCGATCACCGCCGACGTCGGCGGCTTCGGCCTCCTGGTCGCGGCCGGCGAGACGCCGCGGGTGCTCGGCGTGGTCTTCGAGAGCACGCTGTGGCCGGGCCGCGCCCCCGCGGGCGCGGTGCTGTTCCGCATGATCTACGGCGGCGCCCGCGATCCGTCGGCGGTCGCGCTCGACGACGACGCGCTACTGCGCCAGGCCCGCGCCGATCTGCATCGCACCCTCGGCATCGACGCGACGCCGCGCCACCGCAGCGTGGTGCGCTGGGATCACGCGCTCGCGCAATACCCGGTCGGCCACCTCGATCGGGTCGCGCGCTGGGACGCGCTCGCGCGCGACCACCGCCTGGTGCTGTGCGGCGCGCCGTACCACGGCGTCGCGATCAACGCCTGCGTCGCCGATGGTCGCCGCGCCGCCCGCGAGGTCGCGCGATGGACCTGATCGCGCGCGCGGCGATCGCGATCGCGCTGTTCGGCTGCGGCAGCCGCCGCCCCGCGCCCGGGCCCGGCCACCGCGACGCCGGCGACGCCGGGATCGCCGCGCCGACGTCGAGCGACGCCGCGCCCGAGCCGCCACGGGCCGCGACCGCGCCGCCGTACCGCGTGATCGCCGTCGACGACGCGACCGGCGGCCGGCTCACCGTCGACGTGGTGTGGCCGACCGCGTCGGCCGCGATGCGGCGCTCGCCCGGCCGCACCGGGTGCGGCACCGCGCGGCCGCCGCGGGCCCGCATCGGCACGCTGCACGGCGTCGCCAACGCGATCGTCGTCGTCGACCTCGCCGCGGGCAAGGCCGCGCCGCTCGCCGCCGACGTCCGGGTGACGATCCGCGACTGCGCGATCGCGCCGAGCGTCACGCTCGCGCCCGGCCTCGGCGGCGCCCTCGAGCTGCAGAGCCAGGACGAGGCCGCGCACCACGTGATCGCGATCGGCCTCGGCCCGGCGTGGAGCGCGCCTGCGCGCGACGAGGCGCTCGCCGCCGCCGCGCTGCCCGCGCTGGGCCACGTCGTCACCGTGCCGCTCGCCGCCGCGGGCGTGGTCCGGATCGTCGCCGACGGCGCCGACCCCGACGCCGACGCCGCGTACGTGATCGCGCCGCCGCACCCGTACGTCGCGATCACCGACGACGTCGGCGCCGCGGCGTTCGCTCAGCTCGCGCCCGGCACCT
>JAYTAJ010000551.1:0-3918 GCA_043737575.1 Myxococcales bacterium
GCGGCGACGAACTCGGCGTGGAAGCGCTGCGAGAAGCCGTACTTGGTGAAGTACGGCGACATGCCGGCGCGCACGCACTCGACGTTGTAGTTGACCCACTGGCCGCGCTGCTCGACGAAGGCGTAGGCGAGGTAGCGATCGTAGCGATCGCGGATCTCGCCCGCGACGTCGCGCTCGATGCGGACCTTGGTGTGATCGCGGAAGAAGTCCTGCGCGAAGTGCTTGGCCGCCTCGCCCATCGGCGTCGCCGCCTTGACCGGGTGCTTGCTGGTGCCGCGCTTGGCGACCAGGTACGCGTGGAAGTCGCTCTCGGCGCCGCGGCGATCGGGCTCGTTCTTGAACGTCTCCTCGGCGTCGAGGCCGACCAGGCGCAGCGCGCTGTCGAGGCCGTCGACGCGGATGGTGTCGCCGTCGGTGACCTTGGTGACGTGGAACTCGCCGAGGACGATGCCCGGGGTCCCGAGCTTCTTCAGCGAGTCTTGCGCCTGCTTGCGGCTGTAGCGCGCGGCGCCCGGCGGCTGGCAGCCCAGCATCGCGAGCGTGGTCGCGATCGCGACGACCGAGAGGAAGCGGCGAGTCATGGACATGTCGGGTTGCTCTCGCCGGGCGTGCCCGTGATGGTCGCGTTGGTGCACCAGGCGGCGTCGTCGTCGTTGGCCGCGGCGTCGGGGATCGCCAGCCCGAGCGAGTAGGTGCCTTCACCGGGCAGCGCGGTCCACGCGACGTGATCGATCACGTCGCCGCACGCCTCGAGCTCGACCTCGCCGTCGGCGGCGGGCAGGTTCTTGGCGTCGCCGCTGGCGAGGAAGTCGGGCTGCCAGGCGTAGTCGATCTCGGGCGGCGCCGAGGTCGGTGGCAGGCCCGCGAGCACCACGCGGTCACCGGGCGCGATCGTGAGCGCGCGGCGGACCACGATGCGACCGACGATCATGCGGGCGTCGGGCTCGGCGGGGACGGCGGGCTTGCGCGGGCCGCGCACGACGACGTGGAGGCCGCGCAGCTCGATCGCGCTGGCCGACGCGCTGTAGATCTCGACGTACTGGCCGAGGAGGCCGCTCTGATCGCCGCGGACCTCGGTGACGACCAGCTCACCGACGCCGACGGCCGGGCAGAGCTCGGTCTCCTGCGGCGTGATGCAGCCGACGCCGCCCACCATGATCAGCGGGCAGCAGAGGCGAGCGAGGCGCGGCACGGGCCCGAATGTACGTCGGACCGGTGCGGCGGTTCAATCATCGCGGTGGTGACGACGGCGCGGCTGGATTGCGGTAGAAGCCGACGGTGGACTCGCTACCCCAGCGCTGCCGGATCGCGATCGTCGGCGGCGGCGTCGGTGGGCTGGCGACGGCGTGGGCGCTGGCCGAGGCCGGGGCGCGCGACGTGGTGGTGCTCGAGCGCGAGGCCGCGATCGCGACCCACGCCAGCGGTCGCAACGCGGCGATGTGCCGCGCGCTCGCCGAGGACGACGCCTGGACCGAGCTGACCGCGCGCGGCGCGGCGTGGCTCGCGGCGCCGCCGCTCGGGTTCGCGACCCGGCCGCTGGTCGACGGCCGCGGCGCGATCTTGCTGACCCGCGCGCCCGAGCCGCTGGTGGCGCGCGCGGTGCGGCACGGCCTGCGGGTCGAGGCGATCGCGGCGCCGGCGATCGCGGCGCGCTGGCCCGGCGTCGAGGTCGATCGCGGCGGGCTGTGGTTCCCCGACGACGGCTGCATCGATCTGGCGGCGGTGATCGACGGCTACCGCGACGGCGCGCGGCGCCGCGGCGTCCGGATCGTCGTCGGCGCCGCGGTGACCGCGATCGACCGCGGGCCGCGGCTCACGACCACGCGCGGCGCGATCGACGCCGACGTCGTGGTCGCCGCGGCGGGCGCGTGGATCGATCCGCTCGCGCGTGCGGCCGGCGTCCGCGGCGGGTTCGTCGCGCGCAAGCGCCACGTCTTCGCGCTGGTCGGCGACGGCGGCGACGCGCCGATCCTGTGGAACGTCGACGACGACGAGTGGTACGCGCGGCCGAGCGCCGACGGCCTGTGGGCGTGCGCGTGCGATCACACCACGTCGGCGCCCGGCGACGTCGCGGTCGATCCCGCGATCGAGGCGGTGCTGCGCGCCCGGCTCCCCGCGGCCCTGCGCGCGCATCCGATCGCGCGGACCTGGGCCTGCCAGCGCACCTTCTCCGACGACGGACCGCCGCGGCTCGGCTGGGACGCCAACGTGCCGTGGTGGTTCTGGGTCGCCGGCCTCGGCGGCCACGGCATCACCGCCAGCCCCGAGATCGGCCACCGCGCCGCGCACGCGATCACCGCGCGACTCTAGACCTCACGATCTCTCGATCTCGATCTCTCGATCTCTCGATCTCTCGATCTCTCGATCTCTCGATCTCGATCCCGCGATCTTGATCTTCAGCACCCGCACCCCGGCCCCCCGCCCGATCGTGCGTCGATCCCGCGATCAACGCACCGGGTTCTTACTTATCGCATAACGCTAGTTCGTCGGTGTTCTTCGCGGCGGTGCCGCAGGCGACGACCTTCTTGGGCGTCTTCTGCGTGCAGGTCTCGATGAACTTCTGGCCGACCGCGTACTCGCGGATCGCCTTCTTCTGCTTCTCGAGATCGGCCTTCATCTCGTCGGGGACCTTGTCGGCGCCTCCGCTCGAGGTCTCGAGATCGATGAGGTGGGCGAGCAGCTTCTCGCACTGGTCCTTGCTCGGGGTTTCCTTGCAAGCCGCAGTGACGAGCACACTGCCGACGGCGACGCGAGCGAGCCAGCTCATCCTCATGACGCCGCGAGCGTAACACGGGTCGGCGCGGCTGCGCGCGATCGTGGCCGCGACCTGATTCGCCAGCTCGGGTGTCATCGGCAGGTGCGCGATCGCCGCGACCGCGCGGCCGGCCCGCTGTGGCTGGCCGCGCTCGATCGCGACCGTCGCGGCATGGACCACGATCTCCGGCTCGAGGGGCGCCATCGCCGCGGCGCGATCGAGCGCGGCGCCCGCGGCCGCCAGATCGCCATCGGCCCGCAACAGGGCGCCCCAGCGGTCGAGCACGGTCGCGTCGCCGGGCGCCAGGCGTCGCGCCCGCGCCAGGAGCGCCCGGGCCCGCGCGCGATCGCCGCTGGACGCGACCAGCGCTGCGCCGACGACGTGCTGCGCGATCGGATCGTCGGGCGTCGCGGCCAGGACCTTGTCGGCGAGCGCCAGCGCGCGGGCGTGGTCGCCGGTCCGGGCCTCGAAGCTCGCCCATGCCAGCGCCAAGTGCGCGCTGTGCGGGGTCCGTCGCGCCGCGGCGACGAACCGGGCCCGCGCCGCCGCGACGGCGCCGCTCCGCCGCTCGATCTCGGCGGCGAGATCGATCAGCTCCAGGTCGTCCGGTTTCCGGACCAGCGCCGCCGCGACCCGGGCCCGCGCCGCGTCGACCGCGCCCGCCGCCAGCTCGGCCGCCGCCGCGATCGCCTGGGCCGCGGGCCAGGTCGGGCGATCGGTCGGCACCCGCCCGGCCGCGACCACCGCGAGCGCGAGCTCGCCCGCGTTCAGGTACGCGCGCGCGATCAACGCCGCGGCGTCGAGCCCGCGGCTCTCGGCGGCCCGCGCCGCGCTCCGCGCTCGTCGCGGCTCACCGATCGCGATCAGCATCGCCGCGGCGCGGCCCTGATCCTCGACCGCCACGCCGTCGTCGTACAGCTCGAGCACGTCGATCGCGCCGCGCCGATCGCCGGCCTCGAGCAGCAGCCACACCAGGTCCTCGCCGACCGCGAGATCGGCGCCGCTGCGATCGAACGCGATCCGCTCGACCGCGATCGCCGCCGCCAGCCGATCGGTGCGCGCCAAGAGCGCCGCCAGCGCCCGCCGCGGCTCCAGCTCGCCAGGCGCCAGCTCGACGACCCGGCGCAGCGAGCCCTCGGCGGCGCGATCGTCGTCGCGGCCGA
>JAYTAJ010000552.1:0-1634 GCA_043737575.1 Myxococcales bacterium
GTGGCGACCGGGATCCACGGCCCGCCGCAGCCGGCCACGACCAGCGCGACCAGCGCCGCTCTCACAGCGCCATCCCGACGATGCCGCGCACCGAGAACCGATCGCTGCGATCGTTCACGCCGAACCCGGCCGTCGCCGTCACCCACAGCCGCGACGACGGCGCCCATGACGCCGCCGGCCCCACCCACGCCTCGATCCGATCGGTGTGCTCGACGTCGAAGCCGCCCCAGCTCTCGGCGCCGGCCTTCCACGTCGGCGATAGCTCGTAGGTCGCGCCGCCGGCCCAGCCCACCTCGATCGCCGGCTTCGCGACCTCGCCGCCGAACCCGATCGCGCCGATCGCGTTGCCCGCGATCGTCAGCAGTCCGAGGTCGCGAGCGACCACGATCGTCGCCGTTCCGACGTACGCGCTCGCGCCGAACTGCTTTGCCAGCGTCCCGTGGACCGCGACGTCGACCGGCAGCTCGCCGCGCTCGGCGATCCGGTAGCGGCTGCGGAGCTCGACGGTCGACAGGTGCAGCGGCGTCGACGTCGCGGCGTCGCCCGAGGTCTGATCGAAGACGTGGGACAGCGCCACGTCCCAGCGATCGGTGACGCCGTGCTCGAGCCGGAGCTGGAGCTGGAACGACTCCGCGGCGCCGTCGGTCCAGGTCGACCGCGTCTGCGTCGTGGACAGCTCGACCTCGGTCTGACCGTCGGCCGCGGTCAGGTACTCGGAGGTCTGGGTCAGCGCGCGGCGATCGGCGTGGGCCGCGGCGGGCAGCGCCACCGCGACGAGGACGATGAGGGGACGCATCGAGACGCCGACCATAGCGCGATCCGATGTGGTGTACTGCGCGCCATGCCCGTTCGCGATGGCTTCGACGGCGCCGTCGGCGCGACTCCGCTCATCCGCATCGGCAGTCTGTCGGACGCGACCGGCTGCACCATCCTCGGCAAGGCCGAACACCTGAACCCGGGCGGCAGCGTCAAGGATCGCGCGGCGCGCCAGATCGTCGTCGAGGCCGAGGCCGCGGGCCGCCTCGGCGGCAGCGGCCCTCGCGAGCTGGTCGAAGGCACCGCGGGCAACACCGGCATCGGCCTCGCGTTGATGGCGCGCACGCGCGGCTACGCGTGCCACATCGTGATGCCCGACAACCAGAGCCAGGAGAAGATCGATCTCCTGCGCTGGCTCGGCGCCGTCCTCCACCTCGTACCCGCCAAGCCCTTCGCCGATCCCGGCAACTACTATCACGTGGCCCGCCGCCTCGCCGAGGAGCGCGGCGCGTTCTGGGCCGATCAGTTCGAGAACCCCGCCAACGCGCGCGCGCACTACCTGACGACCGGCCCCGAGATCGTCGCCGACGCCGGGACGGTCGATGGCTTCGTCGCGTGCTCCGGCACCGGCGGCACGATCGCCGGCATCTCGCAGTACCTGCACGAGGTGCAACCCGCCGCGCAGTCGTGGCTCGTCGACTGCGAGGGCAGCTCGCTCTACAACCACGTCACCAAGGGCACGCTCGAGGCCGAGGGCTCCAGCATCCTCGAGGGCATCGGCATCCGCCGCATCACCAAGAACTTCGCGGGCGCGAAGCTCGCGGGCGCGTTCGCGGGGCTCGATCGCGAAGCCGTCGAGATGGTCCACTGGCTCCTCT
>JAYTAJ010000553.1:0-1633 GCA_043737575.1 Myxococcales bacterium
GAGCTTCGACGTCACCGTGCCCGAGGGCGCGATGTCGCAGCTCCAGCTGTCCGAGAACGGCGTGTGCCAGGGCGCGACCGTGACGATCGTGGTGAAGTAACTCAGCTCTTGGCCTTCGCGGTCGGCAGCTCCGCCGGCGCCTCGCCGAGCATGCGCTTGACCGGCCCCGCCGCCGCGAACAGCAGCCCGGCAACGATGCCCGCGAAGATCATCGTCAGGTAGAAGACGCCGCCGGTGCCCCACTCGAGGTGCTTGGCGAGCTTGCCGACCTCGGTGCTCGCGCGGCCCGCGATGTAGAGGCCGATCGAGATCGCCAGGAACCACACGCCCATGACGAAGCCCTGGAGCCGCTCGGGCGCGAGCTTGTTCATCACCGACAGCCCGACCGGCGAGATGCACATCTCCGCCGCGGTCGCCATCAGGTAGTAGCTGATGAGGTAGAGCGGGCTGGTCTTCTCGCCGCGATCGATCATCGCGATCGTCGGCAAGAGCGCGAGGAACGCGAGGCCGGCGATCACCATGCCGATGGCGAACTTGTTGACCGAGAACGGCTCCTTGCCGCGCCTGGCGAGGAAGACCCACAGGAACGTGAAGACCGGCGCGAGGAGGATCACGCACACCGCGTTGATCGACTGCCAGTAGCTCGCCGGGAAGTCGATGCCGAGCACCTGACGCTGGGTGTGCTTCTCGGCGAACAGGTTGAGCGTCGAGCCGGCCTGCTCGAAGATGCCGAAGAACGACAGGCAGCCGAAGAACAGCACCGCCATCGCCAGCACCCGCTTGCGCTCGTCGGCGTTGACCGCGACCGCCTGGTGCATGATCACGAACACCGCGATGCCGGTCACCGCGAGGCCGACGCCGAACGCGTCGGCGACCGCGGCCTTGTCGACGCCGTCCGACAGCCGCCAGCCGGCGAACGCGGCGACGATCGTCGCCGACACCGCGAGCACGATGAGCGCGATCGGCGGGATCGGGCGGCGGTCGGCGATCGGCTTGGGCGGCGCCGGATCGCGGCCGGCGGCGCCGAGGTGCTTGGTGCCGACGATGAACTGGATGATGCCCGCGGCCATGCCGATCGCGGCCATGCCGAAGCCGAAGTGCCAGCACAGGTTCGGATCGATGCCCCAGCCCGAGAGGTGGCGGCGGAAGCTCGGATCCTGCGCGAGGTAGCCGCACAGGAGCGGCGCGATCAGCGCGCCGATGTTGATGCCCATGTAGTAGATCGAGAAGCCGGCGTCGCGGCGGATGTCGTTCTTGGCGTAGAGCTGACCGACGATCGTCGAGACGTTGGGCTTGAGCAGGCCGGTGCCGAGGATGATCAGCGCCAGGCCGGGCAAGAACGACGCCTCGGTCGGGATCGCGAGCACCAGGTGGCCGGCCATGATCACGATGCCGCCGTACAGCACCGCCTTCTGCTGGCCGATGAAGCGATCGGCGATCCAGCCGCCCGGCAGGCTCATCAGGTAGACCAGCGAGCCGTACATCGCGTAGATGATGCCGGCCGTCGCCTCGCTCTCGCCGAGCCCGCCGTTCGCCGTCGACGCGCTGACGTAGAACACCAGGAACGCCCGCATCCCGTAGTAGCTGAAGCGCTCCCACATCTCGGTGAAGAAGAGCGTCATCAGGCCCTTGG